>JBEKKG010000060.1:0-17540 GCA_050010835.1 Planctomycetota bacterium | reverse complement strand
CAGTCGAAGGCATGGAGCGTGTCGCCGACGCACTCGCCATCAATGATGAAGGAGCCGCTGAGCGCCCGCGCGTGGGCAATGATGCGGCTGGGAAGCCCGATGGTTAGGCCCTTGCGGTTGATGCCTGTGACTTCGCTGCCTTCCTTGCGGATGAGCACGCGCATGCCGTCCTTCTTCTCCTGCATCCACCAGGCGGGATCATTGAGCATCCGCTCGGCCGCGGCGGCGTCAATGGGGTTGAGAAGTTGGGGCAGCAGGCCGCTGACCCGCTCTGCGTTGTCGCTGTGCTGGTAGGGCGTGCCGTCCGGCCCTGACGTGTAACCCTTGCCGGTCTTCTCGCGCACCAGCTTGTCGTAAATGACCTTGGCTTTCTCGAAGGGGATGGGCGTGGTCGTCTTGGTCCCTGTTTGCAAGGTGGCGCCGCGGCGGCCAAAAGCAAAGTTGACCACCCACGCGCCATTCTTCTGCTCCAAGCAAGCCTGGTAGACCTTATCTGACGACCCTTCCCGAAAGTACAACGTTGTGTTTTCAGACTTCATGTGTTCGACCTCCGTGTTGTTGGTGTTGACGGCAACTCAGTCTGTCTTTGGTTTTTCGATCAGGAGCTTGGCGACCCGCTCTGCGGCGGTTTCACCTTTCATGGTGACGAGCATCTTGCCGTTCTTGTGGAAGCGGACCTTCTGTATCCAGCCAGTGCTGAACGTGACCTCCTGGAGAACTTCGTCCCCTTTGCGTTGGCACATTATCTCGGAGATGGGCGTGGCGCCTGTGTCAACGGTGACGGGGTCGGCGTCTTCGAGGACGACACGCACCACCCTTTGCAGAGCGTCGCACTCACAGCCTGGATCAAAGGAACGGCTACCCGCGCCATCGTGGAGGTACTTGTGCAAGGTCAAGACATTCTTCTTCACGACTTGGCCGAGCGTGCGTTCTTCCTTCCAGCCCAGATGTGGCAGGAGGCGCCGTGCCTTGGTGAGCAACGCTTGCAGGCTCTTATCGTAAGCGTCCTGGACGTAAGCCTTCTGGATGTGCTGAAGGACTGCGTTCGCATCGAACCCGTCTTGGCAGGCCGGCACTTGGCGCAGTACTTCTTCCCAGTTGAGCGGGATGTTGGGGACCAGCATTTCACCCAGATTCTGGATCACGAAGCGGGCCAGGGAACGGCGCGCGTTCTCAATCACACGGCCGATCTCAAAGTGTGCGTCACACGGGTTTCTATAACTGTCCGGCTCCAGGCCGAATTCCTGAGCGAACCAGGTCTTGATGCCGTCGGCTTCTTGCGCCAGGAAGCCGAAGCGTTCGTATGCGATGTTGGCCTTGGCACAAAGCTGTTCTGCTGTTGGGGTTTGTTTTGTCATGTTCTCCTCGGTCGCCTTGCCGGTGGCGGCTCATCTTTGTGCTACCACTGGCTGGGTTGTGGGTGGGCCGGCGCTGCCAGGCACAGGCCGCTTAGGCGCTGGGTTTGAGCGCGTAGCTCTCGAAGTCGGCTTTCTCCAGCCAGTATTCGGCGGTGGTTTCGTCGCCGCGCCGCAGGGACATGGCCGCGTTACGGTACGCCCAGGCGAGACTTTCGTGGCCAGCCAAGAGAAAGGTCTTTGCGGTGTCACGCAGCTCATGAATACGCTGCCTGATATGAGGGGTGAGCTTGATGAAAGGCATGGGTTTGTCCTCCAAATGAAAGGGTTGTGGTGTATGCGGTGTTGCACGGGTTCGCGCCCGTAGGGTCAACACCTGGGACGTGAAATGCTGCTGGAGCTAGGGGCTCAACACTGTGATTTCGTGGTAAGCTGCGGGCACCGATAGGCCCTGGCCAAGCGGTGGCTTATCACGCAGAATGGTGCATTTGACAGATCTGGCAGATGCCTCGGCAGTTAGGCATGAGTAGTCCCCGCATTCGCGGGCGTGTAAGGGGGCACCCCATACCCGCTTTGGGTGTTAGGCGGGTCGGCTTTGAGACTTGAGGCGAGGGAACGGGGGCTCCTATGACGTTAATCGTTGCCGGGTTGGTAAGTAAACGCGAATTGTTCTTAGGCGCGGACAGTCGTTTGTCCTCCGGAACAGCAACGTGGGATTACGCCACGAAGATCTTCAGGCTGTACCCCACCGAGGACTACGTAGCGTACTGTGGACAATCCCTCCAAGCCCTGCTTGCAATCTCGCAAGGGCTGCAACTCCTCGCGAACACCAGCATTCTCGGGAAATCTGGTTCAGCCGACACCCCCCAGATTACAGCGAGGGCCGCAGCGTTCTTCGACCACATGCAGGAGATCATGACCCATTTTCCCCCAGCGTGGGGCAAGTCCTGCGAATTGCTGATGGCAGGGTACAATCATCGACTCAAGCGACCAAGTCTCTATAGGCTTGCCCTTGGCACGGAGCCTAAAGAACCTGCGGAGATCCCGATGGAAGAACAGTGGTTTGAGTGTATGGGAAGCGGTGCCTCCCTTGCCGAACCGATACTGAAAGCGAGAACTCCTCCGAAGTCCGGCAAGGACGTTTACGATACTGTTTACCAGGTCATCGAGGGCAAGAAAGAGGCAACGGTGGGCGGTTGCGTTCAAATGGCAGTTATTCGGGAGGGTAGTTCCAGGACTATAGGCTTCCAGATGGACCAGGCACTCCGCGTCGTGATGGGATTTCCGGCTCGTTTCGCTTCGGGCATGCCAAAGGTGTTGTGGTTTGACCCTAACTTCAAGCGTGTCCGGGCTTCACAAACCGTGAGGCGCCACATGGCAAAAAGGGCTAAGTGATCGTCACAATATGAGCGTGTCTGTCTGTCGAGAGAATCCCGTCGGGGGGAATGCGAGACCAGCATGGCGATAAATAGTAACCCAAATCCCTGTTGTGGGGTGCCAGTGCAGAATTACTGGCGAGGCAAATATTGCAGGTGTTGCGTCACAATAATAGGCTGCAACCGCGCGTCCTTCGGGCTGCCTTTGTGCCCTTACTGTAACCAGAACACCTGCGGGCCACACTCTCACAATGGTCAGGGGGTGGGGCCAGTCCGAAGGTATTGCGAGATATGCGGACAGCTTTGTGCCCCCAGCGGTGCCTGTCCTCAGCATCTGATGCAACAAGGGTGACCGTCAGGCCGCCGCAATCATTTAGCTGGTGGGCTGGGTATGCAGCGAGACTCGAGCCTTGTCTTGGGATCTGGAGGTCTTGCCACGGATGTTCGCGCCTCATCCGCGCTTCACCTCGGGCGGCAGTCCATGGCCGAGGGCATGGCTGAGGGCGCACCAGATGGTCGCAGCTACGTTGTGTGCGCTTGCCACCGGGTATCAGAGATACACGGTACGTTCCACTGCTTGGCCAGTTGCCCGGCCATCTCCATGACAGGAGGCCGCGAACGCAGGGCTTCTGCTTCTGCTGCGCGCGCTGCCGCGCCGGAGGTGACGTATTCGCGCCGTTCCTTGCGGCGCTGGTATTCCGCGTGCTCTTGCGCAAGGCGTGCGCGCTCCGCGGCTACGGCTGGATTAGCCGCGAGCTGGGCCTGGAATGCGGCATCGCGTTCGTCAAGCACGCGCTTGATGTCTGCCTTCAGGCGGGTCTGGACCTGGTATTCGAGTTCCAGGCAGAACAAGTCCAGGTCGAAAGCTTCGAGCTGCTCCGCCTCGGCTTGGTCGAGGGCTGTTATCATGTGGTCCTCCAATCGCGTTAATGGCTTGAAAGAGCGCCTTCATGCAGGCTCCTTGAGTGGGGGTGTGGGAAGACAGAAAGGCCCTGGTGGCCCGCGACAAAGCGGTGCAACCACCAGGGCTCTTGGGACAATCTGGCCGGCGATGCGGTCAGACTTCCAGGTCAGGTTGTGCGGTAGACATTCAGGCCGAGCATGACACCGGCATCAGCGACGGCTTTGTTGCCTTTGGTCGAGGCAATCACGACGCTTTTGCCCGTCCGAGAAGGCGCGCCTTTGGCGCTCAGGTCCACCTCGATTACCAGGCGTTTGCCCTTCTTGCCGTCCTGCTGGACTGAAATGTCAACATTGTCTCCGAGGATCATGTTTGTTGGTCTCCAGCTTGAAAACTAAATGGATGAGGGTATGGCGTTGTCTTGTCGTTCAGGGGATGATGTGAGCATTCTGGCCGGGCTCACCGAACGCGCTACTTCTTGGCTGCAGTCTTCTTTGCCGCCTTCGGTGCCTTGCTCTTCTTCGCCTTGGCCTGGCCTTTGCCGGCGTTCTTGGCCGGGGCCTCCTTGGGCGCCTGCTTGGTGGGCTGGGCCTTGGCGTTGAGCATCTCGCGCGCCTCAGCGTGGATCACGTCGAGAGGCGAGATAGCCGCCTGGATCTTGCTGGGCAGCGTGGGCTGCTGGTCCAGCACGCAGCGGATGACCTGCTGGCGGAGGGCCTTGTCCGCGAGCGCCTTGCGGGCGGGGCGCAGCAGTTCGGTGACGTCTTTGATCACGGCCAGGAGGTGTTCGGCCTGCTCCTTCACTGCGGCGCTGACCTTCGTTGCCGGCGCGGGCGTGGGCGCCGGTGCCGGTGCAACCATCCGCGGCGCCCGCACTTGGGGCAGCGCGCTGGCGCCTGCAACCTGGGTCACGGCCTGCTCGGCTACGCGCTTGACGGCTGGGGTCTCGATCTTGCCGGTCTTCTCGTTGGTCGGCGCTTTGGCCACTTCGTTTTCGATCGTTTGGAGCGCCTGGGCGCGCTGCTCTTCCTTCTGCGGGCCTTCGATGCGCTTGACGGTCTGGGCGATGCTGCGGCCGTCGGTCTCGCTGAGCTTGCCCGTGGCGACCATCTTCTGGAGCGGCGGGGTCAGGTCGAGCAGCGACAGCTTGTACGAGATCATCGCGCCGCTGATGCCCAACTTGGCAGCCAGCGCAGCCTGCGTGTAACCACACTTCTCCAACAGGGCCTTGTAGGCGTTCGCCTCGTCAATGGGCGTGAGGTCCTCGCGCTGGAGGTTCTCGACGAGGTTCATTTCGAGCATCTGCACGGGCGTGAGGTTCACGCGCACGACACAGGGCACTTCCTTCATCAGGTTGTTGTTCTTGATGGCGCGGTAGCGGCGCTCGCCACAGACGATGAGATAGTGATCGCCCTGCGGGGTGACCACCAGTTCGCTGAGCAGTCCCTGGTTGCGGATGCTGTCGGCCAGGCGGTCCAGCGCGGTCTTGCCCGCCTCGTCCTTCGAGGTGTCCCAGTTCTGGCGCACCTGTTCGGGATTGGGCTTGAGCTGCTCCAAGGGGATGAGCATGCGCACGGGCGGCTTGCCGCCGCTGCCATTTCCGCCAGCCATTTCAGCGGGCTTGCGCAGTTCGCTTATGGTGGCTCTGGCTTCCTGTACTGCGGTCTGCATGGTGTTGCCTCCTTCTTGAGACCTATAAGCGCATCCACCACAGGCTCGCGCGAGCCTGCGAATTGATGGGCGCGCTTGTTGGCACTGCCGGGCGATGAGAAACAAAAGTTGTACGGACAACAGGATGAACGACTCTTGGGGGATGATCACATTGTCGTGCCTCCTCAAAGAAGAACCGGACCGGCCCAGCGCCTGGCGTGTTGGGAAACAACGTCTGAAAGGCTGTGTTGCGGGGATGTTTGGAAACGTCTCGTGCGGGCTTGCCGGCTGTCAGGCTGGCAAGTGTTGAAGGCGTCAAGCGTGGGCCGGTTGTCCGGAAAGTGGTGGCGGTCGGAATGGAACGCTGTGGGTTTGTGCGGCGATGTCTTGTAGAAATTGGGTTGAGCAAAGAATTGCGGCGCTGCTGCTACTGCGGTTCCGCCGTGGTCTTCTCGTTGCGGGCGTTTTCCCGTCGAGGACGGCGGTGTTCATGGCTCGCGGCAGCGTGTCGAGTCAACGGCTTTGGGTGCCGCTGGGCGTGATGTGCTCGTCGAGTGAACGGCGGCTTTCGCGCGTGGTTGGCTGGGCTGGATCTTTCAATGAAGAAAGGTCCGTCGCAGTCAAAAGGGTTAGTTTCGCACAGGGGAAGAGTTGGGGTTATATAAGCCTTGCGGAGGTTGGCGTTCAGTGGGCGATTTCGTACAGTCTATGGTCTTCCCAAATGGCAAGGGAAGGTGAAGGAATGCTTACGGTCCGAGGGCCAATGACTTCGTGCTGTTGATTGGCGCCAAGAAGCGGCGAACATGCTGCCAGGCTCCCGAAAGCGCTGCGGATGACCGTTTCCGGGCTGGAAAAGGTCAGGGGCGGTCGGTCGCCGGTCTTCGTCAAGGTTGGGAGGCAACATGCAAGTCTACCAAACCAAACTGCTTGGCGGTATTACCAGGACCAAGGAGTTCGAGCGCAAGAAGCTCGCGTCGTTCGCGGTGAATGTCGGCACCAAATGCGGGCACGACTGCTTGTACTGCAGCACAGGGGCCTTGCTGCGGATGCACCGCTCGTTCAAAGAGGTGGGTCGGAGTCCGTTCGGCCACGGGTATGCCATCGTTGACCCGAGCACACCGGAGCGCGTCAGTGTTGATGCTCGCCGGATACGGCACCGCGGCTTGGTCCAGTTGTGCACCATCGTTGATGCCTGGGCGCCCGAAGCTCAAGCGCACCAGCTCGGCCGCCGCTGCCTGGAGGCTATCCTGTCGGAGCCGGGATGGAGCGTCAGGATCCTGACGAAGAACGCATCAGTCATCGCGGACTACGATCTCGTCGCTCAGCATCGTGATCGCGTTCTCGTCGGGTTGAGCATTACCGGCACGGCGGAGAACGAAGCGCTCCTGCGCGTGATCGAGCCCAACGCCTCGACAATCACTGAGCGAATCTCGGCAATGGAGCGCGCGAAGGCTCTCGGGCTCCGCACCTTTGGCATGTTCTGCCCGCTCATCCCTGGGGTCGCGGATACGCCTGAGCAAGTGGATCAACTCATCCGTCTTGCGGCGGCATGGTGTGTAGAGGAAGTCTTTGTCGAGCCCGTGAATCAGCGCGGACCAGGCTTACGGCTGACACAAGACGCGCTCGAACAACACGACTATCACGACCAAGCTCTGGCCATCAAGGCAATCCGGCAGAAGAAGACGTGGTCTGCCTATGTGGTGCGGCTGCTGAACCACGTGCAGCACAGCATGAGACAGCATCTTGAGATCGGCAGGCTCCGCTTCTTACTGTACCCGTCTGGACTGACTCCGGAAGACGCGCAACGGATCCGCAGCGACGACAGCGGCGTGGTATGGCTGGACAAGGCGGAAACGCCAAAGATCCCCGACTGACCATCTGTCTGTTTTCCAGGACTGGAGAACGTCCGTCTGGCAGCGTTGAGGCTTTCTCTGTTTTCCAGCACGCGACGGATAAGGCGTGAGGCAAGCCCGGCGTCACCGTCGGGATAATTAACTTGCGTTAATTTTCGGCCGGTCGGTACACGTCTGCGGTTGTCCACTTGGTCACTCTCTGGCGGTGTTTGGCAGGCAAGTGCCGAAGTAGGTTTTCCACTTTGAGTACTGCGTCCGGCGTGACGGCGACGAGGACCACGCCTGAGAAGCCGTCTTCGAGCGCCTTGCGCAGATTACCTTTGATGTCGCTGGCACCGGTTTCGATTTCTACGGCGAGGCGTTCATCGTCGCGCGTGGCGCACAGGTCCACGCAGCCGTTGCCGGGGATGCGCACCTCGCGGCTGACTTCATAGCCCTGCTTCTTCAGCGTGAGGGTGGTGTGCCGACGCCAGAATTCGTGTACGGGGCCCGCGTTGCGGGGAGGGAGGGGGCCGAGGTCAAGCTGCTTTGCCAGGCGCCGGCCTTGCTCGGTGAGTTGCAGCAGCGTCACCTTGCCGCGGGGGGTGGGGATGTCGTGGGACTCGATGATGCCCTGCCGCACCAGCGCCTCTTTCAGTTGCTGGCCTCGACGAGTGCTCATTTTCAGCCGCCGATAGCGCGCGTGAACGCCGCCATTATCGTAATGGCTCAGTATGTCCTCCAGCAGACGACTCTCCTCCTTGGATAGAGACCCAGGAACTGTAGTCTCTTCCCTGGTGAGAGTGTCGCCTGCTATATCCGAGGCCGGACGGCCTCGTTCCGCCTGCTTCGGGGCCTCAGTCGTGCAATCCGGGCTGGAATGGGCGGAATCAGGCTGGAATCGCCGCTTCAGCTCCTCGTCACTCACCGTTCCCTTCTGAATTCGCACCCAAGGGATTCTCATGACGAAGGGCATGAAGTAGCGGTCCTGCAGCTTGACGATGGCCGTGCCCACAGGAAGCTGGCCCAGGTAGTCCTTCTGCTCGTTTGTCAACAGAAGCGCGGCGGCCGCGGTGTTGATGTCGGTCCGGTGCGGCAGATTGAGAAACACCTTGGTGGCCGTGTTGGCGAGCGCCGTGGGCGCAATCTGGCTGGGGGTCTGGTCTATCAGCACGATGGCCTGCCCGAGCTCCCGTATCTCGCGCAGTGTGATCTCCATGATGCTCTCCGCGCTGGTCTCGCTTTCCTTGAGCAGGTGGTGTGCCTCCTCAATCACAATGACGTGTTTGAGCGTCTCGCGTCCGCCTTCCTGCATACGGAAGTGGTGAATCCACAAGAGCAGCGCTTCCGTCAAGAAAGTCTTGTCAGTCTGCGTCAGCGCGTCCAGTTCAAGGACGGCGTTGTGCTTCAGCAATTCCTGGATTGGAGTCTGTTGGGGCTTGTTGACCACCCGCCCCATCTCGCCATAGCACAGGCTCTGGACCGTGCGCAGCGTCGAGATCATCCACTGGCTTTCCCTGGCGTTGCTGGGCTTGTAGTCCTCCAGCCACGTTAGAATGTCCCGGAAGCTCGGCCAGGCTTTGGGCGCGCCGGAATACACGCCAGTCTCACGGTACACAGCATCAATCGCTTTCATCAGTAAAAATTTGACGCCTTCCCCGACGTAGTAAGCACTCGAAATCACGTCAATCAGGAGTTTGAGCCAGATGCTCGGCGTGGTGCCCGGCGGCGGGATCAGTGGCTGAAACGAGAACGGCACGATGTCACGCCCGACGGTGTACACGCGCAGGTTGCCCGCGTCGGCCAGCAAGTCGCGGTAGTTGCGCTTCCAATCGAAGATCAGGAACGGAATGCCTTTCCCGTTAAATTGTTTCAGCAGGGCCAGGCAGAAGTTGGTCTTGCCCGTGCCTGTCCGGCCAAAAACGCCGATGTGTGACATCAACGCCCTCGCATCGAGCCCAACCGGGTACAGTTCACGGTCGTGGTAGACCACCGTGCCTATCGTGAACGGGCCTTGTACTGCCTCTTGAGCAGGCGGCGGCAAGAGCACCGGCGTCGCGCCAACGCGCTTGTTGAGCTTCTGCGCAGCGGCGACCTGCAGCCACGCTTCAATGGCCCGCCTGGCCTCCGCGGAACCAAGGATGTACGCGGTCTTGAGCGCATCGGCCTTCTGGCCCAGCAGCGGCTCCATCTCGGCCAGCAATTCCTCAAACTCGGTCGTCATCGTCGGAGAACTCCCGGATGTGCGCTTTGTCCCGCTGGGGCGCCGGCGTGTCTTCGCGGCGGTTCGTGCCCTGTTCCGCGGGCGCCAGGTACTGTGGCAGTGGTGGCAGGAAGTAACTCGCCTGCCTGCCTTCGAGACGCGGTGGCGTGTTGTCGTACAGCAAATAGCTGAAGGCTTTCTCGCGGCGCCGCAGCTTGCGGTATTCCAGCAGCGCGTCCATAAGATCCTGCTTGACCTGCAGCAGGTCGCTCGCGGCCGACTCGTACACATCGCGGCGCTCCTTGTCAATGTTGCGCCGTTCCTGCTCAAGCTGCATCCGCTCCTTCTGCGCGAGCTCGTCAATCCAGTTGGAGGGACGCGCCACCTCATGCAGGCGGGTCTGTATCTCGCATTCCTGCTGCAGCAGCGCCTCCACCGCCCGGTCACGCAGTGCCAGGCGCGACTTTATCTCATGGTAGAGGAAGCGGATTTTGTCAGCTACATCAGCCGGCAGGCTTTCCTGGAAGGCCTCGAACGGCAGGTCGCTGGCGACTTGGTCCTCAAGATTGGTGTCTTTGTTGTCTGTCATTGCTACCACGCCGCAGTGGAAACGCTCCGCCTTATAAGTTTTCTGGAACTCTGATCGGGACGCCGGCAACGACTCGTAGCGCTTGCGCCGCTCTTTCTCAACGTTCTGCAGTACCTGGGTGCTCTGCACCTGTTCCTTCTTGCCGACCTCGTTGAACCGGCCGTACACGCGCACGGCTCCATACAGTCGAGTGCCGATTTCGCACTTCCGTTGCAGCAGCGATTCCACCGAGCGTTGGCGCAGGGCCACGCCCCGTCGGCGCGGTTGCCCGTTCCGTTCGGGGCGAAGTCTCACTTTTCCCCATTGCTTCGACTCCGACCGGGGTTTCAGCGCCACTGCATGGTGGCCAAGCCGCGACACCGAGGCGAAACATAGCCAAATCGCGTTTAGAAGCCCCAGGATTGACGATCTCGTGCGGGTGGTGTGAAGACATGTTGCTGGAGCTGTCCAGAATTCGCGTTGGGCAACAGACCGGCTGTCCATTAACCGCCCAAAATACCTGATTTCTGCCATAATCCCGGATTTCCGCCATAGTCCCTGACAAGTCTGGATAACCTGTTTTCACCGAAAAAGCTGCCAGTAGCCGATTTTGCCGACTGCGCTGGCATTATCCCTGACTTTCGGGTGATAATCCCAGAAAAGGAGGTAACGGTGTGTCTGCCGTTTGGGCCGGCCCCCACCGCAAAACTCTGCAGCCGATGGGCATTTCTGTCATCATCTCGACAGTTTTAGGAACCTTTTTCCCGGTAGTCCGCACCAGTTGTGCTGCGGCCGACTGGCGCGGCAGGCCCCGTTCTTTGGGATGCGCCTGCCGTCAGTTTTCTGTGGCTCTGGCCTTCTGATGCGGTCGCGGCGCACACCGCCATTCAGTCTCAGTCGCCCTCTCCATGTATGCCATGTTTGCGTTCGGATCCACCGGGTCGCACTGTGCCTGGTGGATTCAACCCACCCGCAAGCCGGGCAATCCATCATTCCGCATACGGGTGGATCTAAACCAACACAGCTCTTTACGACGGCTCTTTCCAGTGGTGTCGGGACCAGTGGTTCGCAAACCAACCAGCACGTCAGATTCGTGACTCCATCCACTAGTCCCCAAATTGCGCTTTCCTGGTCGGTTGGTTGGTTGGACTCACCAAACCCACGAACTCGAGGGTTTGCGCCGACCACAGGCGTTCCAGGAGCGCTGGCAGGATGACGAATCCACCGCTGGTATTTTCAATCTACCCGCTGTTTCTCGACGAAAACCTGGTTGTCTGGCAGGCGCGTGGTTGTTCAAACCCAACGTCTGGTAGGCGCTGGCTTGCGAACAAGTTAACCTATCAAACCGGAAGATTAAAATAGAATGGCTGCTTTCCTGCCGGCTACGCCTCCAGCACTTGGCCTTCGGACAACGGGACTCCAGACAAACCGACCATGTTTCCTGGTCCGAGGCCGGTGCTTTAGGCATCAGGCAGAGGCGCGCTTAAACGGCGCAAAAGTGAGGTGTTGACCATCCAGACATGGTTTGAAGTATTGGGGTTCCAGGACAACCCGTGCAGCATTCTGCCTGATGGCTTTGTGACCGGCCTATCCAGCCAGGAACGCGAACTGCTCACGTATCTCAAGGGCGGCCATGCCTGTCTTCTTCACGGCGAAGTGGGAACAGGCAAGACCAGCCTGCTCCAACGCATCGAAACAGCCCTGCGCGACGACGGCTTTGAGGTCATCTACATTGACGCCAAGACGCTCTCAGGCATCACAGAGATTGACTTCCTGAAGCAGTTCTACCCGCAGGGCCATCGCCGGCTGCGCTGGGAACGGCGAGCACGTTCTGGTTCTGCCGTTGCGAAGCTGCTTCTCAGGATTGCCCCATATAAGCCTGTTGTGCTGCTCCTCGACGAGTTCGCCCGCATCCCGCACGCGGCGCTGGCTGACCAAATCGAAGGCTTTTTTAACCAGCGCCTTATTCACTCCTTTGTGTGCGCACAACAGAGGGGGAGCGTGGAGCGAACTAGCCAGAGTTTTTTGGATCGAATTCAGAACCGGCATATTGAGACCGGCCGGATCTCCAAGGAGGACTGCCTGGCCATCCTCTCGCACCGCTTTGCAGATAAGGGAAGGCTCTCAGACCAAACCGTGAGCACGCTGCTGACCGAGTGCGGTTGTCTGCCGCGCCGCATCCTGGAAAGCATCGAGCGCATCTACCAGCAACTGTATACCACTGGCGAACTGCGCGCGGCAATGGACCAGGAACTCCCCATCACCATTCCTGACGCCAAGATGGCTGAATTCGTCAGGCAGGGCATCGTGGAAGTGCCCCCAGAACCCAAGCAGGAGACTTACCCGCCGCTGAAGCCCATCCCTGGCGTCAGCCTCAGCGTTCTCCACCAGCAGATCGTTGTGTCCCTGTACCGTTCGCCCAAGACGATCAAGGCCTTGAGCGAGGAGCTTGGCGCTGGCGAAGGAACCATAAACACGGCACTGCTGCGCCTGCGCAAGCGCAACCTGGTGGTCGTCACGCGCGCCATCCGTCCCAAGCTCTTCGGGCTTGACGGAGACTTCCGGGCACGCGTGCCGGCGGATTGATATGGAAGCAGACGAGACTGTTAAGCTGTTGTCTGTGAGTGGGTCAGCGCAGCAGGAACAGAAAGGCGCCATTAGGCAATTGCCTCCGGCGACTCAAGACGTCGGAGCTTCGGAACCGGACTGGGTGCGATTGGCGCTTACGTTGCGCGAGCCAGAAATAGAGATCCTGCGCATGGTCTATCTGCCAGAACCCGGAATTCGGTCCTTCCCCGAGGTCTACACGCGCCTCGAACGCCTTCATTATTCCACGCGTACCGCACGCCGCAGAATTGCTTCGCTGGCAGCAGATAAGCTTCTCTTCCGCGAATACAGCGGGGTTGGCTTCGTGATTCCAGTCAAAGAGAGCTCTGCCAAGGTCCAGCGAGTGCTTGTCTTTCTGGAGAAGCGCAGGAAGTTCCCGGAGACCGGCTCCGGCATCACTGATGAGTTTATGGATCTCTGGACTGAAGACGGGGGCGGCTGCGATGATGGGCCACGAGTTTAGGCATCAGGATCATTATCTTGAGTTCATGCGCCACTTCATCGTTGATGCGATTAGAAAGATGGGGCGCGCCCGGCCTAGAGACCTGGAGCGGTGCTTCCATCAGGCGTTCGACCAGCGCATTACAGACGACACGTTCAGGAAGTACGCGGACCTGTTGGTGGAAGAAGGGATTCTGCGGCGGGAAGTGCTTGCTGGCAATAGCGGCAAGGCCGCGCCAGGCAGGCGCCGCTATTGCATGGTCTGGTATCTCCTGAAGTAGTTTCGATTCTTGCGACCAGATTGGCCTCTGTGGGAACGTGCATCTTGGAATGCCGTGTTCTCGGATAAGCAGCATGTCATCGCGTAGTGTAAAGATTCGAGGATCTGGCCTCATGATTCGAACGTCTGGCCTCACGATTCGACAATCTGGCCCCACGATTCGACCGTTCACCCATTCTATTCTCTTCTATATAGAGAACATGTAATACATAATATACACACACAGAATCAGTCAGAAGATGATAGTTGTGGAGACCGCATGCCCCACCGCTATACGTGCCAACTTGGCCTCACGATTCGACCCATGCGTATTTGTCCAGGGAAGGCTGAAGGGGCGTCCTCGGTAGAAGCCCGTCCGGGGCAAGGCGGAGGAGCAGGGCGGCCGCTCTAAGCCGGCGAGGGCCGCGTCAGAACTTCTCGCCAGCGGCCGGTTGGGCAGGTGTACGGCACCGTGGCCGTCCAGGCAACTGACGTTCAACTTGCGTGCATTTGTAGCGAGCTACTTTGGTGCCGGCTCCGATAGCTCCTTGATCTTCGCATCCACACTAGCTCGCTGAATCTGACCCGTCTGTAATTGCTTATCCAGGGCGATGCCGAGGCGAATCTCGGCTTCCGCTTTGGCTTTTGAAACCTGCTGCAGTTCTTGCTGCGAAGCTGTTTTGAGGAAGTCTTCATATGTGCTTCGCTCAATCTGTCGTTCCGCGGCCTCCAAGTCCTTCAGACTGTTCCGGCAATCCTGCTCGTGCTGATCCAGAGCGAGCATAGTGCGGGCAATCTCCTCCATTTCCTTCGTCCCCTGCGCCTGCACCGTGCTCGATGCTGCGGCCAGATTGTTCTTCACGGGAAGTAACTGGGCATTCAGGACCTTGCGAAAGGCTGGAATCTCAGTGCTCAGACGGCGCTCCATCGCAGCCCTGGCAGTCTCGATTGGTGAAAGCTGTCCTGCCTTTGGCTGGAAGACCCTGCTTCCATTTTTCTGAAATGCGTACTCAAAGGTTAGGGAGGCGCCGTTGCCGTCGCGCTTCATATCTGTGGCTCGCAATATCGCGAATGCCTGGAACTCTCCTATAGCCACAGCGTAGGTGTTTCCAACGACTACCTTGACTCGGTCACACCCCTCGGTGAAAGCACCCCTGTGGCCGTAACCAGATTCAGGTGCTTCCGCCACATTCTGTAGTTCAACTGGTCCAAGTTCTGCAAAAGTGCAGCCGTTCCCCAAGATGTACGGTTCGGAGTACAATTCCTTGAAGGCAATATTCCCCGCTGAGCAAGTCTCGCCGGTTGCAAACGAGAATTCGTCACCAAAATGCAAAGTCTTCACACCTTTCACGACTTGGCTGGGACCGTTGCCGTTGGTCGGTTTGGCCAAGTTCCTTTTGACTGCGACGTAAACAAAGGGAAACAGCATGGCCAAGAAGGCCACAATGAGCATGACTTTGATCTCAGTTATGCGCGTTTCGCGACCCATGAGTGGCCCTCTCCCAAGCGTGTTCTTCGGCCGGCGTCTGTCCACCCGGAGCACGATTTGCAGATCGCCTGCCATCAATGGCGCTGCACAGCATACAGTGACTCAATGCGGCGGCAAGTGAGGCACCCCTTTTGGGGACCGCACATGGCACCCACCAGGACTCAAGAGATTGCAGGAACAACACGCCCCCCGCCGGCATGAGTGCCAACTTGGCCTCACGATTCACCGCCTTTCCGCTTGTGGTTGGGTTCATAGCTGGACAGAGAGATGGAGGAGAAGAAGAAAACCCGCACCCCACTTGATTGACATGGAGGCCAACGTGGCCCCGACTTTCAGCATGGGACATGATGAGCAAGGACAGTCCAGGTCCACCTCTTCTTCCCTTCCCCCTCACTTTAGGCAGACCGGCACGCTATGGACGACAAGCCTGTTGCAGGTCAGAAACGAGGAGTTTCCGGCAGTGACCGTCAGGCGTCCGCAAAACTCCCGTGGGGCCGTGCTGTTAGCCTGGGGCGGAACCGGTCACGCCACTTGACCACTTGACCCAGGGGAAACTTCAACACTGGATTTTTCACCGTCGCGAGTCATAACGTCTTTAATCTGTTGGTCTCTTCTCGGGTGAGGGCGGCACATGTCCAGGACGGCGATTACTCTTTCTTCTACGCCACGACCCGGGCAGATGGTGATTGTCCGCAACCGTCCAGCCGTCGTGCGGGATGTTGTTGCCAAAGAGGAACTGCCCACAGAGCGCCAAACACACTGGGTTCGCGTCGAATACATTGACGGCTGGCAGCATCCCGAGGCCGACGAGATCGTCTGGGAACGCGAAGTCGGCGCGAAGATTCTTTCCAGCCTTTCGCTGCCGAGAGTAGACCAGTCGGCACCCGACGGCCCGGAGCGCCTTGCAGCCTTCATCAACGCCTGCCGCTGGACCGCTCTGAACAGGCTGAGCGTCGGCAACGGTGCGGGTAACCAGCCCAGCCCACTGACTTCCCCATGGCATAGCGCGGTCCAGATTGAGGACTATCAGCTCTACCCGGTAATGAAGGCCATGCTGATGCCGCGCGTTTCGCTGCTCCTGGCCGATGACGTGGGCTTGGGGAAGACCATCGAGGCTGGCCTTGTAGCGTCCGAACTGTTTGCCCGCCGGCGCATTCGCCGTGTACTGGTCGTCTGTCCGGCCGCGCTCCAGCGCCAGTGGAAGGACGAGTTGCGCGAGAAGTTCCATCTCGACTTCAGCATCGTGGACCGCGAGGAAACATTCCGCCTACAGCGGACGCTGGGGATGGACTCGAATCCGTGGGCCAGCTTCCCACGCATCATCACCAGCATGGACTATCTGCGGCAACCAGATGTTTTTGAGTCCTTCCGCGCCGCGGCCAAGGGCATCACGCGCCGCAACGAAGCGCTCCTGCCGTGGCAGTTGCTGATCGTGGACGAAGCCCATAACTTCAGCCCATCGCTAT
Source organism: Planctomycetota bacterium (assembly GCA_050010835.1). Lineage (GTDB taxonomy): Bacteria > Planctomycetota > SZUA-567 > H5-PLA8 > H5-PLA8 > JAPLOD01. Next base: position 1,393 of record JBEKKG010000060.1, on the reverse strand, counting down.
TCGGAGACGACAGCGACCGCTGCAAGATGCTCCGACAACTGGCCGGTGTCTTTGAGCACCGGTTATTTCTAACGGCCACTCCACACAACGGCTACACGGTCTCATTCACCGGCTTGCTGGAACTCCTCGACCCCGTGCGCTTCCAGCAGACCGCGGAGTTGAACGACAAGGACCACAGGCAAGTACAGGTGGTAATGGTACGGCGGCTGAAGTCCGAGCTGAACCGCATCAGTGTCCGCCCGCGTTTCGCCGGTCGTGAGGTCAAGGCGTTGTCGGCTGAACTGACGCCCCAGGAAACAGCGCTCTTTGCCGCTCTGCGAGCTTACCGCGAGGATGGCCTGCGCGTCGTCCAGGACTTGGGCAAGCGCGAAGCGCACCTGGGTAAATTCATCTTCACCCTGCTAACCAAGCGCCTGCTTTCCAGCCCATATGCGCTTGCCCACACCTGGTGGCGGCACGTCGAAGGATTGGACGAGGACGCTATCTCCACTGATGAAGCAGCTCTGGCGCGGGACCGTGCCGAAACGCCCGTCAACGACGACGCAGAGAAGGACCTGCGCGAGCAGGACGCTGCGCGTCTTGGCGGTGCCTGGCTCAAGCAATTCAGGGGCAATCTCCGTAGCCCAATGGACCGTGTTGGTGACGCCCTGCGCGCGATAGGCTGGACGCCGCAGTCCGTGGCCTCGCCGCTGAATGGCTCCGGCTCGTGCCCGGCGGACTCCAAATGGGACGCGCTGGCTGCCTGCTTGGGGAAGTACGTACAGAACGGCAAGGGCTCCCGCAGCGACGAGCGCCTGATCGTCTTCACGGAGTATAAGCACACGCTCGACTACATCCTCCACCGCTTCCGCAATCTGAAGCCGAACATCGAGGAACCCGAGATGCAGTTCCTCTTCGGCGGCGCCGATCCGCGGCACCGGGAGCAGATCAAGGACCAGTTCAACGACCCTGCCAGCCCGTTGCGCATTCTTGTTGCTACCGACACGGCCTCCGAAGGCATCAATTTGCAGATGAGCTGCCGGTACGTGCTGCATTACGAAATTCCGTGGAACCCGATGCGTCTGGAACAGCGCAATGGCCGCGTTGACCGTCACGGCCAGGCGCGCGACGTGACGTGCTTCCACTTCACCTGCAACGACGAAGCCGACCTCAAGTTCATGGCACGCGTGGCAGGCAAGGTGCACCAGGCGCGAGAGGATCTTGGCAGCGTCGGCCAAGTCATTGACGCGGCCATCATGCAGCACTTCACGCAAAGGCCCGTGGATGAATCCCTCCTTGATACCCTTGTCGCCAGCGCGCAACGAGACGAACCGGAGCACGCCGATCTTGCTCAGCGCGACGCCGGCAACGCGGCGGAATACTCCAAGGCCATGCAGCGCCTCCAGGAGACGGA
>JBEKKG010000059.1:0-14669 GCA_050010835.1 Planctomycetota bacterium | reverse complement strand
CCACGAGGTTGGTTGGACCTAGACTGGGCTAGGCCCCCCCGACAAGTCGGGGCAGAGGAGGCAGAGAACACTGATGAACTCAAGGACCGCTAAATCAAACTTCTGTGCTGTGCGCTGCGTCCTCCGCGTCTCCGCGGTGCATGCCGCGTTGCTCCTGTTGGCTCTGCCGGCCCGCGCCGGCACGGTGCGTGTGCAGGAAACTCGCGGTGGCCCGCAGATCCACGTGGATGGCAAGATACGTGGACAGTCCACCGTTAGACCCAGAACAAGCCAATTGAAACAGGCGCGCGGAAGTGTGGCGGCCCAGGAGACTGTGGCGCGGATTCCAGGATTGCGGAAAGAAATTCTGGAGTTTTTCAGCGAGTGGAAGTCCTTGTGCTGCCGGTTGTTACACGATATGCGTCCAGATTTCTTGGAATTGGAACTTGACTACTATGCGCCGTAATCGTATTATACTATAGGGGATGTTGTTTGAATAGTGGATGGTCCGGCGTGGCTTTGGATTGAACAGGAACCACAGAGGCACAGAGAACGGAGAAATTTATGCTTTTCAAGAATCAAACCCACAGAGTCCTTACTCTGTGTCTTCGTACCTCAATGTCTATGCCTGTTTATTATGTCGCTGTAATCTCTTTATTATATCGTTATCTTCTTCTGATACTATCACCAATATATCTTGATTCGATCCCTATTATATCTCGATTCGATCCCTATTATATCTTGAATCAATCCCTATTATATCTTGAATCTATCCCTATAAGGCCATTAAATTAAGGACTTAGAGCAATGGAAGCTATCGGGGACTTTGGGTGTTGGCCTGGACTATTCGCCGCAGAGGATGCGGAGGACTTGCAGGTGCGCCAGAGAAAAAACAGGCACGGCTCAATGGCTCAAGTTGTTTCTGGCATTGCCACCAAGCCAGTTGGGCACCCGAAGTGTTGCCCGCTTCTGAAGCACGTAGTTCTTTCCGGCGGCGCGCAAGACAAAGGAGGCGCACGTGCAGCCGCTCGGTGAACCAAGCTTGATGGCGCCCGCAATGCAAAAAGAACCGTGGCTGGCCGTGTCCTTGTCCTACGCGCTCCCCGGCGCCGGGCAGATATACACGGGGAAGATCGTGCGCGGCGGCCTTGTGCTGTTGGCGACGCTGGCGGCGCTCACAGTCGGGTTCTGGTCTCTTTGCAGTGAGCGTGGGGATGTCAGGTTAGGTCTCGCCTGCCTCATCGGCTTCGGTCTGTTCTGGCTGTTCAACTGCTTCGATGCCCACCGCTGCTGCCGCAAGGCCAACGACCCCGCATTCGAGAGCGCGCGCAAGCAGAGCAAGGACCCGTGTCTGGCCGCTTGGCTGACGCTGGTGTTCCCCGGGTTGGGCCATTTTTACGCCAGGAAGCGGGTCCGGAGATTGCTGGTTCTGGCCGGGTACTTCTTAGGCGTCATCATTATTGAGGCCTGCTTTGGCGCCGACAACCCTTCGGAGATGATTCACCCACTCTCGTCTCTCTACATGATAGCTTACATCTTCACTGCCGCATGTTGGGCGTACCCCAGCGTGCCCTCGGGACGCCAACCCATGCCCGTTGCGGTGTGGCGTGTTCTGGCTTGCGTATGTATCTACTTCGGGGTGTTGCATTTCTGTCTTCGCTCCGTGAGGGGCCATTACCTCGAACCGTTCCGTGTTAGCAGCAGGAGCATGGCGCCCTGTTTGGAGGTAGCGGATCGCATCCTCGTAGATAAGTCCTTGGCCGTTCCGCTGGCGCGCGGCGATGTGGCGGCCTTCTACAACCACAAGAGCGAGTCCATCTGGGTTCATCGCGTTGTGGCTTTCGCGGGCGAAAGGATTGCGATAGGCGAAGCGGATGGGAAACTCTATGTCAACAGCAAGAGAGTGGATGAGCCGCCTTTCGATCAACTGACTTTCACTCATACGGGAAAGTACGCAATCCACGGGCAAGAGCACTTGGTCGGCCCGGACAGCTTCTTTGCGCTCGGCGATAACAGCGCCCGAAGTTCGGATTCCAGGATGGATGGCGACGTGCCGATGACCGACCTCAGAGGCGTGGCGTACAAAATCTGGTTCCCCCTGAGCCGCGCCGGGCCAATTCGTGCCGCGACCAACTTGCGGGCAGGCCAACCCGCGGAAGGGCGAGGCAACCGGGGGGCGGACTTTTGAGAGTTTGACTTGACGGCCTCTGCCTTGAACCGTTATGAAGCAGCGGTCCTGGATTTACCCTGGGCATTCCGGCGCCGCGCAAGCCAAAGGAGGTGTAGGTGCTGCCATTCGACAAGAAAGTGCTCATGCTGGGCTACGGCGCGGTGGCGCAGTGTACGCTCCCGATACTGCTCAAACACATCGCGGTCCCGCCGCAGAACATCACGGTGCTGGACTTCGAGGACCGGCACGAGGCCTTGGCGCCCTGGCTGGCCCAAGGCGTCCGCTTCGTGCGCAAGCGGGTCGCGCCGAGCAATCTTGCGGCCACGCTGGCCAAGCAGCTCGGACCGGGTGACTTCCTGATTGACCTGGCCTGGAACATTGATTGCTGCGAGCTGTTGCAGTGGTGCCACGACCACGGCGTGCTCTACGTCAACACCTCGGTGGAAGTCTGGGACCCCTACGCCGGGGCCAGGAACAAGCCCCCCACGGAGAAGACGCTCTACTGGCGCCACCTGAACATCCGGCGCCTGGCCGCGCAGTGGCCGGAAAAAGGCCCCACGGCGGTGCTGGAGCACGGCGCCAACCCGGGGTTGATCTCGCACTGGACCAAGCAGGGCTTGACCGACATCGCCAAGCGGCTCATCGCGGACAACAAAGCCACGGGGGCCGCGAGAGAAGAAGCCCAGCAACACCTGGCCAGCGGCGAGTTCAACCTGCTGGCCATGAAGCTGGGCGTGAAGGTCATCCACTGCTCCGAGCGCGACACGCAGATCACGGACCGCCCCAAGGAAGTGGATGAGTTCGTGAACACCTGGAGCATCGAAGGCTTCCGCGAGGAGGGCATCACGACCGCGGAAATGGGCTGGGGCACGCACGAGAAGACGCTGCCCGCGCTGGCCTACCAGCACCCCGAGGGGCCGCGGAACCAGATCTGCCTGGCCCGCATGGGCATGAACACCTGGGTCCGGTCGTGGGTGCCCGATCACCCCATCGTGGGCATGGTCGTGCGCCACGGCGAAGCCTTCACCATCTCCGACTATCTCACCGTCTGGCAGGACGGCAAGGCGGTCTACCGCCCCACCGTCCACTATGCCTACTGTCCGTGCGATTGCGCGATCGCCTCGCTGCACGAACTGCGCGGGCGGGACTACGCCCTGCAGCCGCGGCTGCGGATCATGACCGACGAGATCACCAGCGGCGAGGACACTCTGGGCGCGCTGCTGATGGGCCACGCCTACAACTCCTGGTGGACCGGCTCGATCCTGGGCATCGAGGAAGCGCGCCGCCTGGTGCCGCGCCAGAACGCGACCACCATGCAGGTGGCAATCGCCGTGGTCGCCGCCGCGCAGTGGGCCATCAGGAATCCGCAACGGGGCATCTGCGTGCCGGACGACTTGCCGCACGACTTCATTCTGAAGATCGCCAGGCCGTACCTGGGCAAGAACTACTCGCGGCCCTCCGCCTGGACGCCCCTCCGCGATTACCAAAGCCGCTTCGAAGGCTTCAATGCCCCCGACGTGGATACGCAGGACTTATGGCAGTTCAAGAATTTCCTGGTTACGGATGGCAGGTAGGAAAGGGCGAGGGGTGAGGGGCGAGGGGCGGGAGGTTAGGGGCAAGGGGTTAGGGACAAGGGCTCAGTACTCAGTACTCAGCACTCAGTACTCAGTACTCAGTACTCAATACTCAATACTTAAGGAGGGCAAGCAATGGTCAGCAAGGCCACACTCAAGAAACTCGCGCAGCAACACGGCACGCCGCTCTTCATCGTGGACCACAACGAACTGCACAAGAACTACGGGCAGTTCAAGAAGTATCTGCCGCGGGTGCAGGCCTACTACGCCGTGAAGGCCAATCCCCTCCCCGAGATCGTCAAGACGCTCTACGACGCCGGGGCCAGCTTCGACGTGGCTTCGATGCCGGAGTTCCTGATTGTGTACGAGAACCTCAAGGACATGCCGGAGAAGCAGCGCCAGGACTACGTCTGGGACAAGATCATCTATGCCAACCCCATCAAGGCCACCGAGACGCTGGAACAACTCGATCCCTACAAGCCGCTGGTCACCTTCGACAACCTGGCGGAGATCGGGAAGGTCAAGCGGCACGCCCCGCACGCCGGGCTGGCGCTGCGCCTCAAGGTGCCCAACACGGGCGCGATGGTGGAACTGTCCTCGAAGTTCGGCGCGCCACCGGGCGAGGCCGTGGACCTGATCTTCGCCGCGGACAAGGCCGGCCTGATGGTGGAGGGCCTCAGCTTCCACGTCGGCAGCCAGACGACCAATTTCGAGAACTTCGTGCAAGCCATCAACCTGGCCGCCAGCATCTTCAAGGAGGCCAGGGAACGCGGCTATACCAAGATGTTCCTGCTGGACATCGGCGGCGGTTTTCCCGCTCCCTACGACGCCAACGTGCAGCCTTTTCGGGTGCTGGCACGGAAGATCAACGCGGAGCTGGAGCGGCTCTTCCCCAAGGAAATCCAGATCCTGGCCGAACCGGGACGCTTCCTGGTGGCCACTTCCGGCACGCTGGTGGCCAAGGTGATCGGCAAGGCGGACCGCGACGGCAAACGTTGCTACTACATCAACGACGGCGTGTACCACACCTTCAGCGGCATAATCTTCGACCACTTGAAGTACCGCGTGCGGGCCTTCAAACAGGGCCCGGCGCAAATCTGCGCTGTCTTCGGCCCGACCTGCGATGCGCTGGACACGATCTCACTAGCCGAGGAACTCCCGGACCTCGAACTGGGCGAGTTGGTCTACAGCGAGAACATCGGTGCCTACAGCCACGCCTCGTCAACGTTCTTTAACGGCTTCCCGCCGGCCAAGGTGGTGCACATCAATGCAACAAGGAATGAGGAATGATGGCAACCGTTCGGTCCCACCCCGGCCTGCCCCGCGTCCGCGGGGCAGAGAATGGGAAAAATGGGAAGGATAGGAAGAAGTAGATGATGGTCCTCCCATCGTTCCCATCCTTCCCATCCACCCCCCCTCCGGACGGGGAGGGCTGGGGGGACTGAACAGTCAGCGAGTTGGTTTCGGCGCTGCGTCCGGCGCCGGCGCGGCGTCAACCTTCAGCAGTTGCACGTCATCTATGAGCAGTTCAGTGCCAATGGGGCACTTGGTCATAATGTAGAGCGTGGCTTTGGCGCCGCTGGAATGCGCGAGGCCCTCGACCTGGTTCCAGGCATCCGGCTCCATGCTCGCAAGGGCAGCAACTCCGATTTCCGCGCGCTTGTCTCCGTCCGACAGCGATACACGCAGCCTGCACAGGGCCGCGTTGCCTTTGACCGGTTTTACCCGCGCGCTGAACTTGTAAGCCACGCCGGGATCGAGGACCACGGCCTGTTCCAGGCCGCCTCTGCCGCTCACTCGCAGCGAGGCCGCGAACTTGCCTCCATTCGCTTCGGATTTCACGACCTCGCAGCGGCAAGCTTCGCCCCCGATTGTTTGCCAAGGCTCCAGCACGCCGCTCCCAAAGCTGCCGTTCTTCACAACGTTGGCCCCGCCCGCCAGCCGAGCACGTTCTTTCATGGCCGCGAGTTTGTCTCGCACGGAGGCGGCCAACTGGGTGGCGCTGAATTCCTTTTCGAAGCGTGCCACTTTGCCCAGCAACGTCTTTGCTTCCGCCTCGGACAGCTTGGACATGGAGCTGCGGAAGTCGAGTTCCGCCCACGCCGCCTCCGCCTTGGCTTCCGCTTCCGCTTGCGCCGCCTTCTGCTGGAGCCGCTCCAACAGCCCGCCGTAATGGGGCACGAGGGGGAAATCGCCTGCGCCGGGGAGCAGCGCGGCCGCGGCCCTGAGGTCCTCCTTGCCTTTGGCCAGCTTGGCGACCGCGACGGCCAGACGCTGCGCATTGGTCTGGGGCGCGACAGTGCCGGAAAAGACTTTGCGCTGTTCGTCGTTCAAGTCGCTGATCTTGACCTCCGGTTTGGCCTCCATGCCGGCCTCGACAATCCTCAGGTGGACAACGCCATCCTGAATCTTCTCAACCAAGCCGCTGATTTTGCGCGACTTCGTTTCCAACTCCACTTTCTGGCCCTTCAGCTTCGCCAGCGCCTCCTGGGACATCCTGGCCAGTTCGTCGAAAGCTGTGCACAGAGCGCCCAGTGCGCGCGCTTGCGCTTCGAGCGGCGCCAGGGCGGGATCGCGTGCCGCTTCGGCCGCCACCTGCTTTGCAGCCTGGAGGCTGCCGGCCTCCAGCAGGGCGAGATCGAAGCGTTGCTGCAGTTCAGCCAGGCGTATTTCCGCGGTGCGCAGGGCCTTTTTGTGCTTGAGTTCGCCTTCGTTGGCCAGTTCATCCTGGAGACGCTTCTTCAGAGTTTCGATGAGCCCCTTGGTCGGCGCGTAGGCGCCCTTCTCGACTGCGGCGAGAAGCTTCAGGCCGTCAGCCGGCTCAACGTTGGCCGAACACTCTTCGATGCGCGCGACCGCGGACTTGATCTTCTCTTCCGCTTCGTGGTGCAGGGCCTTGGCCTTGGCCGCGGCCCGCTCTTCGAGGCTCTTGCCCGCCTGCAGCGGCGCGGCGCCGCACAGGAGCAGGGCGGCATCGTAGTCCCCCGCAGCCGCCGCGGTGTTGATCTTCTGCTCCAGCGCCTTCCAGGCGGTCTCGGCGGCGGCGCCGCGGCGGGCTTCCACGGCTTCGATGGCATCCTCCAGAAGCTCGGAGAAGTGCGGATCAGGCGCAGCGTTCTTCGCAGCCTGCGCGACCGCCCGGTAGCGGGCCAGGATCTCATCGCAGGCTTCAGGATGGGCCTTCTCCCACTCTTGGGCAGCGTGGAACAGTTCCTGCGGGCCTTCCTTCTTCTGCAGCGCCTTGGCGGGAGGTGCGTCAGCCTTTGCGGCGGCCTTGGGGAGGACGGCAGGTTCAGCTTTGCGGACGGGTGCAGTGCTTTCCCCTTGCGCCGGCACAGTGCTGTCCTTGGCTGCGGTGAGTTGGGCAGCGGAGTCGCGCGGCTTCTTCGCCATAATGACGTAGAGCCCTCCCACCGCGAGCGCCAACAGGGCAGCCACGCTGGCCACGAGCCACAGCCTGGAGCGCGGCGCCCCTACGGATGCTGGGAGAGGCGCGCTTGGCGCGCGCGGCGGCCCGGCGAGCGGCTGCTGGCGCTGGAGCTTGTCGAGTTGTTCGAGCAGCTCTGCCGGCGTCTGGACGCGCTGCTCCTTCTTTTTCTGCATCAGCCATTCGATAAGCCTGGAGCAGCTTTCGCTCACCTGTGGATTGGCAGCCCGTGCATTGGGGGGCGGTTCGGTGAGGTGCTTGGACATGATGACCACGCTGCTCTCACCGGTGTACGGCGCGCGGCCGGTGACGAGATGGAAAAGCGTGGCGCCCAGGGCATAAAGGTCCGACCGAATGTCAATCTCGTGCGCCAGGCCGCGGACCTGCTCGGGGGACATGTAGTGCGGTGTGCCCACGGACGTGCCGGATTGGGTGATGCTGGCGTCGTCGTGAGCTTGCTTGGCCAGGCCGAGGTCGGCCAGCTTGGCTTCGCCGTGTTTGGTCAGGAGGATGTTGTCCGGTTTGATGTCCCTGTGCACCATGCCGTTGGCGGCGATGCATTCCAAGGCTTGGGCGACTTGGCGGACGAGCGCCAGCGCCCGCGCCTCCGGCATAATTTTTTGCTGGGCCAACACCTGTTTGAGGCTGGGACCATCCACGTACTCCATGGCGAAATACCACAGGCCCGTCGGGGGGTCCTTGCCGACATCAATCCCCTGGACGATGTGCGGATGGTTGAACCTGGCGGAGGCGCGCGCTTCGCGCTGAAAACGCTCGATGAACAATGTGTTCTTGGCGACCGACGGCGGCAGGACCTTCAGGGCCACAACGCGGTCGAGGGATTTCTGGCGGGCTTTGAAGACCGCGCCCATCCCGCCTTGGCCGATCTTCTCGAGAATCTCGAACCCGCCTATCTCGCTGAGGCGGGCCGTGTGCGGAGACGCAGCGGCAGGAGGGACTTCCTGGCCTTTGGCTTCCTCTTTGACACCGCCCATTTCAGGTCCTCAAACGATCAGCCGCAATGATAACCTGGAAGCGTGCCGGTGAAAAGGCCCGTCCGGATGTTTTGGCAAGGCAGGGGCATGGCGCCCGGATGGCATTTGCCAGCGTCCGAAGAAGGTGGTACGAAAGCGTGAGATCAAGCGCGGCCTGCGGCGGGCAGTGACGCCCGCAACGGCCGCGCGCCGGCGAAGGAAAAGTTGAGAGTGAGCATTCCGACCCGCCCCCCTGCGCGCCTGGCCCTGGAAGACGGTACGGTGTATCGTGGGCGCGGCTTTGGCGCACTGACTGACCGTACGGGGGAAGTTGTCTTCAACACAGCGATGGCGGGTTACCAGGAGGTGCTGACCGACCCCTCCTACGCCGGCCAGATCGTGACGATGACCTACCCGCTCATCGGCAACTATGGCGTCAACTGTCAGGACGTGGAATCGCACAAGCCACAGGTCGAGGGCTTCGTAATCCGGGAGTTGAGCGCGATGCGCAGCAACTACCGTTCCGAAGAGGATCTCGCGGCCTACCTGGCCAACGCGGGGGTGCCTGGCATTGACGACATTGATACGCGCGCCCTGACGCGAAAGCTGCGCTGCGCCGGGGTGATGCGCGGCATCCTGGCCTGCTCCGCAGAGGCCGCTAAACTAGCGGACGCGGACCTGGTGGAGCGCGCCCGCGCCTCGCCAAAAATGGAAGGCTGGAACCTGGCTACGAAGGTGACCTGCCCGCGGCCGTATTCTTTCAGCGGGCATTTTCTCGGCGGCTTCGGCAGGCCCGAACTGGAGCATCCGCAAGGTGAGCCCCCCGGCAAGAATGAGGCTGAGTTCAGGGTCGCGTGCGTGGACTATGGCGTGAAGACCAACATCCTGCGCTGCTTGACGGAGATCGGGGCGGATGTCACCGTCTTGCCTTCCGGCAGCACTGCGGAAGAAGTGCTGGCCACCAGGCCGGACGGCGTGTTCCTGTCCAACGGCCCAGGCGACCCGGCGGCGGTAACGGGTGCGCCGGAGATGATTCGCGGCGTGGCCGGGAAAGTGCCGGTCTTCGGGATTTGCCTGGGGCACCAGTTGATGGGCCTGGCTTTTGGGGGCCGCACCTTCAAGCTCAAGTTCGGCCACCGCGGAGCGAATCAGCCCGTGCTGGAGACGGCGAAGAGCAAAGTCGAAATCACCAGCCAGAACCACGGCTTCGCGGTGGACCCGCAAAGCCTGCCTGCCGAGGTAGAGGTGACCCACATCAACTTGAACGATAGGACTGTGGAAGGCTTGAGCCACAAACAATTGCGCGCGTTCTCCGTGCAATATCACCCCGAGGCTTCGCCCGGCCCGCACGACAGCTTCTATCTCTTCCTGCGCTTTCGGGAGATGATCCTGGGGAAAACGTAACCTTCAGGAGCGCGCTGTTACCTGCTATGGGACATATAGGACGAAGGGGAAGGATGGAACCGTCATAGATATTTCCCATGTTGAGCACGACGGGCCTGTTTACTGTTCGCCTCTGGCCTTGTCCTCTTGGATAGCTTGCCAGAGTTCCTGATACTTGTCACGCACGTAAGGATGAAGCTGTGCGGCAAAGTCGGCCCCAAGGTTGAGTTGCTGGATCAACGCGATCACGTCGCCGAGGTCCTTGAGGCGTAGAACGTTGGTCATCCCGGAAGCGAGCTTCAGCTCAATGAGTTTTTCGAGGCGCAGGCAGGACATGTCGTTGATGCGCATGCTGGCTTGCGCAGGATCGGGGAAAGCGACGGGCTTGGGCTTGCCGTCGCCGGGATAGCCGCCGGTGATGAGGAACTCGACGCGCACGCCCGTCTCCGTGTCGCGCAAGTTCTTGCTGCCGGAAAACAGCGGGACGTAGCCCAGGCCTTCGAGCTGCTTATGAGCGGCTTCCAGACCTTGCCGGGTGACAAGAAGATCAACATCCACGGTTGTGCGGTCGTAACCGTGGGCCACGAGCGCCATCCCGCCACAAACAGCGTAGGGAATGCCGAGGTCTTCGAGCTTGGCGGTGATCTTCTTCAACGTGCGGTGGACCGGATCGTCCTTCACAAAGAACCTGCACGCCTCTGCCAACGCAACGCCGCCACCGCGGCTCATTTTAACTTCGAAAGCTTCCATGTCACGCCGTCCGCATGGCCCTTTTTTCAGTATAGCTTCAGGTGCCCGAAAAGGCAACCGCGTTGCGCCTAGTGCTTCAGTATTGCGATCGCCATCCACAGCAGCCCCAGCGCAGCGGCTGTGGCGGCAAGAGCTAGAGTTGGCAGGCGCGCCGGCGCAGGCAGAAACGGCAAGAGCCGGTCGGCGGAGGCGACAATTCTATCCAGCCAAGCAGGACTCGCCTGGCCGGGCGCCCCCGGTTCGGCCGGCGGGGGCTTGGGTCTGACGCCGGGGGGCAGGGGCATCTCGCCCTTCATGCAGCGTTCAATGTCCACGCGCAAATCCAGTGCGTTCTGCGGGCGCTTGGCTGGATCCTTGGCCATCATCTTCTGGATCAGGGCGCTGACATGCGCAGAAACTGCCGGTTCCCGCACATTTGGCGCCGGCGGCTCTTCCTGGAGGTGCTTGCCCATGATGACCAGCGGGTTAAGCCCTTCGAACGGCAGCCGGCCGGTGGCTAGGTGATAAAGGGTGGCGCCCAGACTGTAGATGTCTGCGCGGCCATCAACATCCCGTTCGCCGCGAGCCTGTTCGGGCGAAACGTAGTACGGCGTGCCCACGCAATAGCCGGCCATGGTCACGCGCCTGTCGCCCTCACTCGCCGAAGCCAGGCCCAGGTCGGTGAGCTTGTTCAGGCGCTGCGAGTTGCTGAAGAGTATGTTGCCCGGCTTGATGTCGCGGTGGACTATATGGTGTGCTTCGGCCTCTCCCAGCGCGGCGGACATATCCAAGGCAACCTTGAGCACTTCTGCCTGAGTGAGCCGTCCTTTCCTTTGCAGGTAGAGCTCCAGGCTCGGACCGTCCACGAACTCCATGGCAATGTAGTGATAGTTCTCCGCCATGCCCATATCGTAGGCCGCAACGATGTTGGGGTGGGAAAGCCGCATCGCGGCCCGGGCCTCGCGCCGGAAACGTTCGAGGAACTCCTCATCCTGCGCCATGTCCTTGGGCAGCAGTTTCAGCGCCACGATGCGGTTCTGCGAGAGCTGCTTGGCCTTGTACACTTTGCCCATCGCGCCTTGGCCCAGCTTGCCCTCAAGCTCGTAGTCGGAATCACCGAGCCGGTGCGTTTTCCTGGGCGCGCCGGCCTTTGCTGCGGCGCTTGGCTCTGGCTTGGGGTTGCCTGGCGTCGTCACACAAGAACTCCAACTTTAGGCATTAGACATTAGGCTTTATCTGCCAACCGTGCGGCCCTAATGCCTGAAGCCTAATGCCCAAAGCCTGGACTGCAATCGTGCCCTGTATAGTAGACCGCCAGGGCCAAGCTCTGACAAGCTTCTTTTTGCTTCGGGAACACAGCTCGCTACTTGTCTTTCGGCGGCTGGAAATTGTCCGGCGGCAACTCCTCGATGATCGGCGCGTTCCGTTGAAACAAGTACCGCTTCACCTTGGCTTGGGCCGTCAGCAAGCGCAGCCACATGTCGGTGCAGATTCTGGCCTGCTCCTGAAGGTAATCCCTTGCGACACGCTCCTTGACCTGTTCGAACTCCGCCCGCCTCTCCGGGTGCACGGCGTCCACGCGAACGATGTGCCAACCGCGGCGCGTGGCGATAGGCGCGCTGAACTGGCCGCGTTGCAGGTTCTCCTTGCTTATCTCGGCATAGAGCTGTGGCCCTTCGGGAAAGCTCGCGTTGCGGACCTCGGGGTAGCACGTGCCCAGCGCGCCTCCGTGCTCCTTGTTCTCCGCCGTGTCCATCGAATAGTCCTGCACGAGGGTGGCGAAGCTGTCGGGCTTCGCCACACACATCTTGCGGATCTGGTCTGCCAGCAGCTTGGCCTGGAGGCGCGTGTTATCGTCGCTGTTGTCCATCCCGCCTGTGGGCTTGATCAGAATGTGGCTGAGATCGTACGAGGGAGGTTCCGAGTAGTGGTCGCGGGCCAACGCGAACTGCACGCGCAAAGTGCCTTCGTCCGCGCTCACCCGGCGCCCGATGGCCTCGCGCAGGATCAGCCCTGCCTCCAGCTTGCGCTTGTACTCCTCGACGCTCTGCCCATAGCAGAGGCGGATGTAGTCCGGCAAGGACATGTCGGGCGCCTCTGCGTCTCTGCGCAGGCGATCGTTGTTGAGTTCCATCTCCACGGCTTCCGGGTTGATCCTGATCGGCTGAGGGGGCGGCGCCCGTGGGTCGCGGCGCGCGGGGTTGGAACTTTCCCACTCCAACCGCTCGACGCCCAAGTCCTTGAGCATGGTCATCACGATCTCAAAGTGGATCAGGCGGGCCAGGGCTTCGTCGCCGTCCGAACGCAGCAGCTCGCGCCAGATTTCCGAGCGGCGTAAAGGGACGCCATTGACGGCGCCGGCAACCGGGTCGGGGTCGGCTGGGGCGGGGGTCGCCGGGGCGCCTGGCTCCGGCGGCCAGAGAGGGCTGCGTTCCATTTTCAGATTGGCTTGTTCGAGCAGCCCGCTGATCCACTTCTCGGCGCGGCGCAGGGTGGCGCGTTCGATATACAACTCCTCAACTTTCTCCCGGCATTGCGCAAAGGTCACGGGAGGCGGTTTCTGCACCTCCAGCATTTTGACCAGATGGTATCCGAATTCGGTCTTCACCGGCCCCCCGATTTCGCCGGGGCGGAGGTCCTTGACGCCCTCATAGAACTCCTTGACCAGCGGCCCGCGGCTGTGAAAAGTCCCCACGTCGCCCGGTGGCAGCGGTGGCAGCGGCCGGCGCGCCCTGTCGCGCTCGGACTCCTTGCGCCCATCCGGCCACGCGCGCACGTGATCGAGCGGGTCCTGAGAATACTTGCGCACGGCGTTTTCCCACGAGATCAGCCCGGCCCGGATGTCCGCGAGGACTTTCCTGGCAATCTGCTCGGACTTGCTCCAGGCCGGTCCAATCTGGTCCACCGGCGGAGCGCCAAGCTGCAAGTCCGGATGGTCCTGCCTGAACTTGGCCCAGGCCGGGTCACCCTCAAAACCTTTGCCTTCGAGATCAATGCCGTGCTCGCGGTAGAGGTCAATGTTCTTGCGGCGTTCCGCGTCAATCTTCATCATCTGCGCAACAGGATTGCGAAAGCGGAAGCCCCGGTACATGTCGCGCGGGTCCAGCGGCGAGATCAGGATATGGCAGGCATGGTACAGCGCCCGCGGCTGGAAGAGCTCCGGGTTGTCCTCGAAGGCGCGCCGCAGTTCGTCCTCGGTGGGCGCCAAGCCCTTGGCCAGGCAGCGCCGCGTGAGCAAGCGCTGCCGCACCACCAGGTTCTTGTACTCCTCGACCGTCATGCGGAAACGGGCGTAGATCAGGTCGGCCATTGGGAACTCTTTGTTCAGGTCGGGGAAATCGCGGATCAGCTCCTCATTCAGGTCGCGCGTGTCAATGGCCAACTGCCGCTCGATGTCTTCCGCCGTGGCCACGACCTGCAGCTTGCGCGCCTCCTGCTCGACCAGCGCGCGCCGCGCCAGGCGGTCCAGCGCTTCCGTGGCCGCTGCTCCGACCAGTTCGCGGACCAGGTCGTAGCGCGTGATCAGAACGCCATTGACCTCGCCGGCCACGAGCGGCACATCCTCCAAGCCGGCAAGCTGCACGTCGCCCGCAAGCGCGCCGCAGCACAAGCCGCCTAGCACGCAGAGTGAAAAGACCGCTTTGTTCCAGCCCTCAATCATGAGCGCACACCATAATGCCTCGCCGGCGCGACGCCAAGACAAAAGCGCGCCAGGCCGAAGGGAAAGGGAGCGCGGCAGGGACGGCCCTTTCGGACCGTCCCCCCGCGGGGGTTGCCAAGCTCTTGAGCCGCGCGTTTTTTCTCTCTGTGGTTCTTGATGAAGTCGAGAAGAGGCGCGGAGACACGTAGGCGTGATTGCAACATCGAGTCCGGTCATCAACTCCGGCCGCCGAGTGTGTCTCCGGCAGAAGGGGCATTCCTTGTGGCGCAAGTTGCCAACTCGCCCTACAGCGCAATCCTTGAGGTGCGCGTACCACTTCTCCCTGGTATCGAGCATGTAAAATTGCGGCAAGTGCCATAAGGCTCCGATGTTATGAGAGAAACACCAGTACGGAAGGCAGTTAACTTTTGAAACGTCTTGTCGCATGATTGATCGGTTTCTGCAAAGGGTTTGCAGGCCCTTTGCGTAAGGACCGAGGAGCTTTACCAAGGGAGTGGCCTCAACTGCCGCCTCGTTGGAGCGCACGGCCTGAACAGTGAAGCTCCCATTATCCTGGCCTTCGCTAGTTGCGTCACTGTACCCGGAACGTGTCAAATGCACCGGGGAACTAGCGGGGAGCGGGGTTCGTGAAGCGGGGTTCGGGGAGCGGGGTTCGGGGAGCGAGCTACGTTCCACGATCTGGGGCGTAGTTCAAGTGCCTTGTCCCCTTTTCCCCCCGTTACCCCGGGACAAGGCCACAAGGTCCCAGCGACTATCCATTACTCTAAGTCCT
>JBEKKG010000058.1:0-14739 GCA_050010835.1 Planctomycetota bacterium | reverse complement strand
GCCAGCAACCCGTGGAATGCGTACGACGCGATCGAGACCTTCATTTTCACCCTCCTTACTTAGCCGGTTCGATTCACCACAGAGACACAGAGAGGAAATTTTCGATTTTCGATTTTCGATTTGAGCACGTCCGGCAGTGCAATCGAAAATCTAAAATCTAAAATCCTTAGACCCCCTCCCACCTGATCTGCGCTCCACCCAGGCTGACCAGCAGCGCGCGCAGCTTCGTCTGGCTGTCACCCGGATTGAGCGACACTGTCTGGCCGATGGTATCGGAGACCGAGCCGGTGACGAGTGGCGATTCGTGAATATGTCCGTGCAGCGTCAAGGGTGGCTGGTGCTTCTCGATGAACCTGCGAATCGCCAGGCTGCCAACGTGGGTGCGGCCGCAGATCTGGTCCAGTTCCGTCCGCGCCGGCGGCGCATGAAAAACGTAGACAGTGCGCGCGGGCGTGCTGAGCTTGGCCAGCGCGTCAAGGCACTCTTCGAGCGTTTCCCGCTGGCTGAGTTCCCCCATAGTGCCCTCGATGAGCTCGCCTGTAGCGCAAGCCTCCGGCTTGCGGCCCGCTCCAGAGGACCGCCCCACGCTGAACAACGGCGGGCGCAGCTTGGCGGGCGGCTTCCAGTCTGGCGCGTCGAAGCGGTCGAAGTCGCTCATGCCAAAGGGCGTAACGGGGACAAAGGAACTGCCGGCGATCCACAGTTCAGCGGTGAGCTTGTGCGCGCGCTGGTGCAGGCAATAGAAGGCGCCTTCCTGCTCCCAGTCCTGAAGTTCAGGCTCCAGTACGCCCCAATCGTCATTTCCCAACATCCCGAAGACACGGATTTGCCGGTGTTCATCCCGGAAACGGCGCAAGCGCGGCGCGAGCCATGTGTGCAGGAAGGCTGCCTGGCCGGGCGGGCGCGCGTGCGGGCAGAGGTCGCCGCCAAGAACTATGGCAGCAGCCTGTGCAGCCACGGCTTTATGAAGAAGTTGCTCGTACCCTGGCGCGTTGCCGTGCAGGTCGGTGGCGAACAGAAGGGTGCTGCTCATGGGCCGTGGATTTTCCAGACGACGCGCGTTACGGAATAGGGTGGCACAGGAATGTCCGTCGAGAGGGGGAGGTTTTCGACCTGGGCTGCATGAATTTTGGGGTCTGCGAGATCAGGCATCCCCAACTGCTCCACGCGCGACGGTTTGCCCAGTTTCAGGTCCCGGCCGGCTTGCCAGTCGCGCGCCTCGGCGGAAACATTCTGGAGAATCAGGGTGGCGTGGCCAGGGCCGCGGAACAGCGCGGCTTCGACGGCGGCATAGCTCTCCTTCCGCACCCCGCCGCCGGGGATGCGCGGGGCGCCTGCCTCGGTGAACCTCTGGAAAGTAGCTCCGCCGTTGGCGGCTTCATTCAGCCAGCCCAGCGCCGCCGCGACGGGCACCGGTTGGTAGCCTTCGTGGCCCTGCAAGAACATGCAGTGCGGATCGTCGGCCGGGAAACGGATCGAGAAATACTGGGAGATCGCAACCTGCGGGTGGCGCAGGATGGCCAGGGTCATGCGTGTCGCCAGTTGCAGCAGCAGCGGAGGAGTCGTCGGCACGATCCTGTCCTCCACCCCGGCCCCCGGCGCGCCCATAGGATTCCATTCCGTGACCCAGATCTCTTTGCCGGGCACACGCTCGGCGACTTCGCGCAACGCTTCATCCGTGCCCTCATCCACGCGCGCCAGCAACGCCCGCAGATTGCGCTCGGCAATCTGTGGCGTTATCGGGTCCTTGTTTGCGTCCGGCCGGCCCAGCACCTCGTTCAGGCGCGGATACAGATGGATCGTCACGGCATCAAACCAGGGCTCCGGCTTCAAGTCTTCGTTCCACTGGCGCAGACGTTCCAAAGCCCGGCTGTGGCCGGATTCTTCGCCTCTGAAGGAAGGCGCGGCGGCCTGTACCGCAACTTTTACGCCTTTCGGCAAGCAGGGCCTGAAGGCTTCGAGATACCGCCGCATTATCCGCATGGATTCCGGCTCGTCCGGCCAGTGCTTCAGCACGTGCGGGTCCTGGCCCATGCAACCCCAGAACTCGTTTCCCAGCTCGATATGGTCCGGCACGGCGCCCTTCGCGGCCAGGTGCTTGAACCATTCCACCTGATCCCCGACGGATGCCGTCTCCAGGTTCGGCACCAGGATTACTGCGGCGCCGATTTTCTCACTGAACTCCTCATACTGTTCCAAGGAGACGCCCTGCGGCAGGGCGCGCACCACCCACTTTGAGAGATCCACAAAACGCTCGTAGTAGGCCGAGTTATCCGCTTTCGGCTCCACGAAGAACAGCCCGCGCTTCCAGTCGTAGTAGTTGCTCTGCGAGCCCCCGGGGAAGCGCACGTAACCCAGGCGCAGCGATTTCACCGCCGCTATCCTCTCCGGATCGCTGAGAAATCTGTCCGCTTTCCAGAACGGCTCGGCGGAGGCCCCCAGGATGCGTTCCGGCAAAGCCCGGGGCTCGCCTGCGGGGACAAGATGCAAGGCGTGCGTCTCCGCAAAAGCCGGCGACGTTGCGAGAGCGAGCGCTATGAAGAGGATGGATCGCATAAAAGTACCCCCGTTTAGGTTAAAGCTGCGCAAGCGCCGCGTCAATGCGCCGCAGAGTTTCCTGCTTGCCGAGCAGATACAAGGTGTCGTGGATCGGCGGGCTGGCGGCGGTGCCGGTCACCGCCACACGGATGGGCTGCGCCACGTTGCCGAGTTGCTGCCCCTTGCCTGCGCAGAAGTCCTTGAGCGCCTGATCCAACGTCGGCGCCGTCCAGGATTCGAGGCGCGCCAGGAGTTCGCGGCTGTCCTTGAGCAGCGCCAGGCCGTCATTCTTCCTGAGCACCTTCTCAACGGCTTTGGGGTCGAGGGCCTTGGGCGCCTCCAGGAACAGCCGGCATTTCTCGGCGAGCTGCCTGAGTGTCTTCGCCCGTTCCCGCTGCAACGTCAGCACCGCCGCCAACCAGTCCGGCGCCTTGCCCGACAAGTCGTATCCGCACCGCTCCAGAAACGGCGTGACGCGGTTGAGCAGTTCGGCGGGGGCGAGCTGTTTGAGGTATTCGCCGTTCAGCCATTCGAGCTTGGAGTCCACCAGGCATTCCGCGAGCCACTCCACGATCTGGGCCTCGATGCCGGGGTCCGTCGTCGCCCCGCCCGCGGGCACCGGCGGCGGGCGCCGGCGTTTCAGCGCGAATTGAGCGGCGGAGTTCTTGACGCGGTCGAGGGAGAACTCCCGGATGATCTCCGGCAGCGCCAGCAACTCGCGGTCGTCGCCGGGCGACCAGCCCAGCAGCGCCACGAAGTTGACGAACGCCTCCGGCAGCAGGCCGCAGTTCTGGTACAGCGTGACGGCCACAGGGTCGCGGCGCTTGCTGATCTTCTTGCCTTCCTCATTGAAGATCATGGGCAGGTGCGCGAAGACCGGCATCTTGACCTGCCAGGCCGGCGGGACGCCGGCGCTCCCATCTGCCGTAGCCGGCGCGGGCAGCGACTGGAGCGCCTCGTAGATAAAGAGTTGCCTGAAGGTATTTTCCACGTGGTCGTCGCCGCGGATCACGTGGCTGATCCGCATGTCCAAGTCGTCCACGACGCAGGAGAAGTTGTACACCGGCATGCCGTTGCCGCGCAGGATAACGAAGTCCTTTGGGAGCGCCGGCGTCCCGCCGGCCTGCTCCACCTCCAGGAACGTTTCCGCCGGCTTGGCGCAATGCCCTTTGACCGCATCCTCGAAGACTATTTCCTGGCGGCCTTTGAGGTCCAGCTTGAGATAGAGCGCGGGGTGCGGGTCGCTTGCGGCCTGGGCTTTGTCCTCGTCCCACTTGCCCTGCTTCTTCAGCTTCTCGATCTTCCAGTCCGGCAATTGGCCGCCCGCCTCCTTCTTGGCCCAGTAGGCGCGGCCGGCCTTTTCGAGTTCCGACCCCACCTGCCTGTAACGCTCAAGGCGCTGGCTCTGGTAGTACGGGCCGTAGGGGCCGCCCACGTCGGGGCCTTCGTCCCAGTCCAGCCCACACCACTTCAGGCCATCAAGGATGATCTGCGTGGCTTCTTCCTTGTTGCGCTGGATGTCGGTGTCCTCTATGCGCAGGATGAACTTGCCGCCTGTGTGGCGCGCGTACAGCCAGTTGAAGAGCGCAGTGCGCACCCCGCCGACGTGCAAATACCCCGTGGGGCTGGGCGCAAAACGGACGCGGACTGAAGACTCACTCATGGGCGGCTGCCTTCCTTGATTCGTTTCGTGGGACATCCACGAAAACGTCTTGACGGACAATACCGGAGGACAATGATAAGACCATGAAAAGAATGCTTCTTTCCGCACTGCCGGTCCTCCTGGCGCTCCTGCCGGAGGCATTCGCCGCCGCCATTCCCGACGGCAAGCTCGGCCGCTTCATCGTGCCGCGCATGACCAAATCGCCTGTCCTGGACGGGAAGATTGACCCGGACGAGTGGAAGGAGGCCGTCGCCATCAGCGGCTTGGCGCAGCAGAACCCCGGTGGCAACTGGCTCATCATGCGCCCCACGACGTATTTCATCGGCTGGGACCCGGGGCACGTTTACATCGCTTGCCGCACCTGGATCATGCCGGGCTACAAGCCGCGCGTGGGCGGGCGCGCGCCCGGGGCCGTCACGGCTTTTGACGACGGCATGGAGTTCAACGTCAAGCCTATGGGCAAGAACGTGCCCGCCGGCCGCGCGGACAGTTCCTACAAATTCTTCATCAGTTGCATGGGCAGTGACGGCGACCTGGCGCGGGTCTCAGTCGGCCAGCTTTTCCGCAACTGGCAGCCGCATATCCAGGCCGCCACGCACCTGAGCGAACCCGGCTCGGCGCCGCTGGGCGGCCGCTGGTGGGAAGGCGAAGTGGTCTTGTCCACTGAGGATTTCGAGCTCAGCGGACCCAATCAGGCGGGCGACGTCTGGCGCATGTTGCTGGCCTTCAACCACATCCCCGGCTGGATGCAGGCGGCCATCCCCATCAACACGGGGTACTTTGACGCGAACGGCTTCCCCGAATTCATCCTGGCCGACAGCGCGCCCGGCGTCCACGTGAGCATGGACGAACTCCCCGGCCCATTGGATGGCACAGCCGCGGCGCAGTTCAGCGTCTTCAATCCCGCGGCGCAGCCCGCGCAGGTCAGCGTTCTGGCGCAATACTGCGAGGCGCGCGAGAAGGCCGGCACGAAGGAAATGGAACTCAATGAAATGCTGAAGAAAGAACAGACGCTCACTGTCGAGCCGGGCAAGAGCGCCGCGTTCAAGGTGAGCGAGAAGCTGCCGCGCGATTTGGGCAAAGGCACCGGCGGCATCTTCTATCGCGTCAGCCAGGGCGACAAGGAGCTCTTCCGCTACTTCGTCTGGTTCAAGCTCGGCTACGAGGAGCGCTGGGTGAAGTACACGCCGCCGCAGGCGGCCTTCCCGCTTTCCGGCTCGTTCAATCCCGCGCGCAACAACTTTCTGCTCCAAGCCGACACTTACTATCTGGACAATCCCGCACTGGCCAAGAGCCTGCACTTCCGCGTGGGCCGCGAAGGCGGACTGCCCGTCACTGAAGGGGACATCAAAGGGACCGTGTATTGCTATTTCAGCACGCTGCTGCAGTTCCCGGAACTGGAAGGCGGCGAGTACCAGGTCGAGGCCACGATGCAGCTCGATGGCGGCAAGGAGCTCGGCCCCGTGAAGACTTCGTTCAAGAAGCTCGATGAGGCCAAAGTCTTCAGCGCGTGGTGGAAGAACAAACTGGGCGACACCGAGCGCGTTATCCCGCCTTTCGAGCCGCTCAAGAAGAAAGGCAGCACGGTCAGCGTCTGGGGCCGGAGCTACACGCTGGATGCCCTGGGCCTGCCGCGCGAGATCGTTTCGCAGGGCCAGGCCGTCTCGGCGGCGCCGGCGCGGTTTGTCGTCACCATTGGCGGCAAGGAACTGGCCATAATCGCAGATGAGGACGTCAGTTTCGACGAGAAGAAAGAATGGCGGCATTCCTTCAAGGGCAAGGTCAAGGCCAAGGAGGCCGGGTTGGTCTTCACGAGCACGGGCAGCGTCGAACAGGACGGACTGGTGCTGCTGCACGTCACTTTTGCTCCTGCCGAGAAGGAAGCGGTCACGCTGGATGCGCTGCGCCTTGAATTTCCAGTGGCCGGCGACACCGCCGAATGCCTGCTCTGCGGCGGCCCGGGCGGGAACTTCGCGTCGCTGTCGCACCTGATTTTGCCCGCGGACAAGCCAGGGCGGCTCTGGTGCACGCTCGACACCGGCAAGGGCGGCTCGATGATGAACGTAGGCTCGTTCTATCCGGACGTGTGGCTGGGCAACGAACGCCGCGGGCTGTTGTGGTGGGGTGACAGCGACCAGGGTTGGGTGCCGGACGACGACGTGCCGGCGCACGAAGTCCTGCGCGAGGGAACCACGGTGGTCCTGCGCAACAACATCATTGGCAAGCCCTTCAAGCTCACCGGGCCGCGCACCATCACTTTCAGTTACATGGCCTCCCCATTCCGGCCGCTGGTGAAGGGCTGGCGCATGGCCATCCATTCGGAAGACGGCACATTCGACGGCCCGCACAAGAAAGGCAAGGACCCGAAGACGGGCCAGAGCATTGACGGCTGGTGCTGGCTCAATCCGCCCTCCTATGACCCCGCCGAATGGGGCACGCTCTGGGCGCAGTTCAAGCAGGAAGCCGACGCCAAGGTGAAACGCGAGCAGCCCTTCAATCCGGCGCAGGCGCGCAACCGCAACTACGTCCACACCTCCGTGCCGCTGGTGGGCTGGGGTCCGCTGACCTGCGACCCCGTCGCGCCGGGCTACTTCGCGCCGGAGTGGGCGGAGAACACGTTCAGCCCCTCGCAGCGCGACTTCCTGATCGGGCTGTGCGGCCGCGCGTTCGCGGAAGGCGGCCTGCGCACCATCTATTGGGACATCTTCTATATTCACTGTTCCAAGAACGAGCAGAACGGCACGGCGTACCGCCTGCCTGACGGCCGCTTGCAGCCCACGTATCAAGGCTTCAATCTGCGCCAGTACATGATGCGCCTCTATGCGCTGATGTACGACCACGGCCTCACGCCCGGCTCGAACGTCTCGCACGCGACGAACAGTTTCCCGCTCGCGGCCTTCCCGTGGATGGACGCGGTCCTCGACGGCGAATGGGCCGAGATCACCGACGCCACGCCGCGCGACTGGGTGGATTTCTACCCGGTGCAGCGCATGAGGCCCATGGCCCTGGCCGAGAACTTCGGCACGCTCATCAGTTGGATGAGCCTGTTTCACGTCTCGGACAAGGAGCGGGAGAAGAAGCTCTTCCGCGGCTTCATGGACTACCAGCGCCTGCATGACACCTGGACCGGCCAGGACGGCCGCTTCCCGCCGCAAGCCGTGCTGGACTTTGGCCTGAACGACGAGCGCCTGCAATATGTGCCCTACTGGCGCAACAAGGAACTTCTGAGCGACGACAAAGACCTGCTCGTCTCGCAATGGCGCCTGCCCGGCCGCGTGTTGCTGTTGGTCTTCAACAATAACCGGGAGCAGACTAAGGAAGCGCAGTTCAAGCTGGATTTCGACGCGCTGGGCCTGGGCAAACCGGAACAGTGCTCGATCAGCGAATTGGGCGGATGCGGCGATCCGGCGGTGCTGCTCAACTCCCAGGCCCGGCTGCTCGCGGTCCCGGGCTTGCTGCCGCACACGGGCCGGTACATCGGGCTGCGCACGGAACGGGAGGAGGACTTGAAACGGGTCTTGGCCGCATTTGGCACAGTGGCCGCGCATGTGAACGCCCAGAACCGCTTGTCAGGAGCTAATCCCGTGGAGTTGCTGGATTGGGGCCTGGTGTCGCCGCAAACGGAGTGGCTCGGGTTCCAGGCTGTTCACGAGGTTGCGTGCAGCGACGCGGAAGTTGAGATCGCGGCGTGGCGCCAGCCTGACCGCGTGTTGCTGGTCGTGGCAAACATGAATGCCGCCAAGGCGAAAGACGTGAAGCTCGATATTGACCTCGGCGCGCTGGGCCTGGTGCCCAAGCTGCCGTGGCAGGAATTCGTGCGCGTGCGCACCTTCGCCCCGGAGAAGACGCCGCCGGCCACACTGGATTTCTACGAGCGCAAGCTGAACATCCCCAAGCTGGAACCCAAGACGGTGCGGCTGGTGGGGGTGAGGTTGTACTAAATTTTCGATTTTTGATTTTCGATTTTCGATTTGCGCATGTCCGGGAGCGCAATCGAAAATCTAAAATTTCCCCTCCTCGAACGCCTCGACGTGGTAGATCGAGACCTGCGTGTCCTGGTCGCGCCAGGCTGAGGCCGGCATGCCGGCCTTCTGCGAGAGGTGGTTCAGGAATTCCACCTTGTCGGGCAGCTTCTCCCACACTTGCGGCAGGAAGGTAGATTGGCTCCCGCCAACCTTGAGAATCACGCCATCCTTGTTCGGCTGAAGCTTCTTCAGCAAGTCATCCGGCCCGGTGAACGCAAGCGGCTCGGGATTGGTCAGCACGCTGATCTCAATGTGAATCTTGCCCACTTCCTCCGGCCGCACCTGATTGAAGCGCGGGTCCTCCATAGCCGCGTGGTGCGCATTGTCCCTGACGGACTTGTACAGCGGCTCATGTGCGAGGATGTGCCCGATGCAGCCGCGCAAATCGCCGTTGATGGTCAAGGTCACGAAGCACGCGCCTTTGGGGCGCAGCTTCGCGGGCACATCTTTCTCGGCAGGCTCCGGCGCCGCCCGCCCGTTGGCCACTTCCGTGAGCGTCAGCCGTGCCAGTTCCAGCATCCACTTCCGCTCATCCGCGTTGTACTGCGCCTGCTCTGCCTTGCCGCCGGCGGCGGCGCCCGCCTTCTCCATGGCTCCCTCCCCTCCCGCGTCGAAGAACGCGATTGCCGAGTAACCCACCACCCTGCTCTTGTCACCCGTCGCAGCACTGCTGTTGCGGTAGTCCAAGAGCTTGGTCTTCCAGCCTTTTATCCGCGCCAGCTCAACCAGCGCCAGCACGGGCGCCTTGCCGCACGCTTCCGTTTCCCGCCGCTTCAGGGTCTCCACATCCAGATCGCAGATGGCCTTGGTGCAGGCCGTATCCAGTGCGCGGGCCTGCTCGTCCGTATAGAAGTGGCTCAGGTCGGAACTGGCGACGACGAGCGTCTGCTCATCCACCTTGTCACGCAGCGCCGCGGCCACGTCCGCGGGCTCGACCTCCCCGAAAACGATAGGCACGAGCTTGAAATCCTTCAACACCTGTTGCAGGAAAGGAACTTCGACTTCCACCGAGTGCTCAAACTGGTCGGGCCGCGTTATCTTTTCAGCGCCCGGCCAGGGCGCCGGCGCGCTCTCGAACTCCGGTTTAGTCACGAATGGCGCCGCACTGGCCAGCTTGGCGGCCAGCGGCGAATACGGCACGAGCCCCAAGGGCGTCTTATAGCCGCTCAGCGGCGCGATGTACGCCCCGGCGAAGAGCGTGTGGTGGCTCGGGCCCATGACGATGACGGTACGATAGTCACGGCCCAGCACCTGCTTGAAGGAATACGCGGCCGTCTGCCCGGAATACTCGTAACCGGCATGCGGGCACACCAGGCCGCGCACGCGCTCAATGCGCTCGCCGCCCGCTTTGTCCAGGAAGCCCTGGATCATCGCGGCCAGCTTGGTTTTGTCCTCAAGATAGAACTTCCCGGCCACCGCCGGCTCGCGCGCAGGCTCATTCTTCCACGGATTCTCCGCTTCCGCCGCGGGGACCACCTTGGGCTCGTCGCCCTTGGGCGCCGGCTGTTCTTCCGCGCAAACCGGCGAATGCCAAGGCTGACCACGCAAAGCGACGGCCACGAGCGCGCCGGCCAAGACTGCGGCGCTGAACAACATCACGCGTTGACGGCTCATGATTTCACCTCCTGCTCGAAGTCCCGCTCCACGATCTCGATCAGATCCCAGAAATTCTGAATGACGTACGCCGGCGGTGTCACGCCGGGGCGCTCGTGATAGCGTCCCGAACGCCGGTTCAGCACTGTCAGCCAGCCGGCCGCATTGGCGGGGTCAATGTCGCGGTCGGGCCGGTCGCCGACGTGCATGCACTGGCCTTGCGGCACGCCCAGCAGTTCCGCGGAGCGTTGGTAGAACTTGGGGTTCGCCTTGCTCATCCCCAGTTGATCGCTGAAGAAGATCGCTCTCTTGTCGAGATACGGCAGCAGCCGCAGGCGCACCAGTTTCACCGCCTGTTTGACCGTGTAACCCTGGGAAACGATTCCCAGCCTGAAGCCGGCGGCCTGCAGCCGTTTGAAAGCGTCCAGCGCATCCTCGTAAGGCGCCAGACTGTCATGCACCGTATCCGAATAGGCCGCCACGCCGGTGGCCACAAGAATTGCCGGGTTGATGCCATTCAAGCGCTCCTGCGGCAGGCGCTGCAACAGGCGGTCGAAATGATTGGGATCGTTGGAGCTGAACTCTGCGACGACCTCATTCAGTTCATTGAGCGCCGCCTTCAAGTCAATATCCAGCCCGGCCTGGATCATGGCCTTGAGCGCGTTCTCCCGCGCCAGACGCGCAAAATCCGTGCTGGAGTACAGAGTGTCGTCTATGTCGAAACTCAGCAGGCTCAATATGCGCTTGGCTGGCATTGCAAAGACGCTCCCCGAACGCCTGTTCCCCAACCCCGGAGCAACAACCGGATTTTACGCTGTAAGGCTTAAAGGTGAAACGCAAAACATGAAACGTCCAGCCTAAGGAACGTCCTCGCGCAGCTCCGACAGTGGCATGAGCTTGCCGGGGCAGGCCGTGGAGCCGCCCTCGCGGACCTGGTTGTGGCCGACGACGTTCTCCGGCGGGATGTTGTACGCGCGCCGAAGTTGGGTTACCAGCGCGCGCGCGGCCGCCCACTGCGCCGGCGTCGGAGGCAGTTCTTCCATATTGCCCACCAGGCAGATACCGATCCCGTGCTGGTTGTATTCATTTGAATTGGCGTGCGCGCCGCCTTCCTGGCTGTACCAGCGTGGTCCGGCGACGATAGCCCCGTCGCCCTGCCCGTTGCCGTTCCCGATCACGAAATGGTATCCCAGGCAGCGCCAGCCTCGCTCACGGTGGCTCTGGTCGAAGCTCTGGGCACTGCCTCCCGCGGTGCCGGAATGATGCATCACTATATAGTGCCAATCATGCGGGACCACGCCCGGGTCTGTGGCCAGCACTTCGGCCAGGTCATCAGGACTCGCCGGCGTGGCGGCTGGCCCGGTGGCAGGGCCTTCAAGACCGCGAATCTTCTGGCCATGCGAGGCCGCGGTAAGCGCGGCGGCGCCGCATGCAGCCGCCAAGAGCAGCACGGCCAAGTGGCCTAAGGGCGGGCCGCTCCCACCTCCGGCGGAGGCGCTACGGCCCGTTGAACGCGCGCCGCGCGGCCTGGCTTGGTGCCGGACCCGCCCCGCTGTCCTGCCCAAGCCGGTAATCATCCCAGAGAAGAACCCTAGAACCGAACGCATGAGGGACCCTGAAGAAACCATCGTACCGCGGGCGTCTCGCCCACAGCTAGCCCGAATTATTCACCGCAGAGACGCAGAGAGCGCAGAGAACAGCAGGGAAATAATTCCGGGATAGTCTTCTATTCATCACCCCACTCTGCGTCCTCCGCGCCTCTGCGGTGAACAGTCCGGGCTAGAAGGTTATCGGCAAGTCAAACAGGCTGTTGCAGTCAAAAACAGGTTAGGATAAAGCAGAAGCCATGAAGCCAACGGCAGCGGCCTCCCCCAAGAAGACTTTCCGGCATGTGGTGGCAACCAACCGCAAGGCCCGGCATGAATATGTCATTGAGGACACGCTTGAGGCGGGGCTTGAGTTGCGGGGCAGCGAAGTCAAGACCTTGCGCAGCCACCGCGTCAGCTTCGCCGACAGCTATGCGCGGGTGCTCGACAACCAGTGCTGGCTCATCGGCCTGCAACTGGATCTTTATGAGAAGGCCCACGTGCAACTCCCCGATCCGTTGCGCAAGCGCAGACTGCTGCTGAACCGGCGCGAGATTGACCGCCTGCGCGCGAAGACCGAGAGAGGAGGCCGGACCATCGTTCCGCTGGAAATCTACTTCAAAGGGCCCTGGGCCAAAGTTCTCCTGGGCGTCGGCCGCGGCAAAACCTTCGGCGACAAGCGCGCCTCCTTGCGCGAAGCCGAAGTGCGGCGCGATATTGACCGGACGCTGAAGGCGGCGCGGCGGAAGAGGTAACCGCCGATGAATGCAGACGGTTCCAGAATCTCCACTTAAAAAGCTCGCCCCAGGCGTCTAATATACCGGTTCAGGAGCCGGCATGGCGGGGTTTGCGGACGCGGGGAATGAAGTCTACGGCGCGGCGCCGGCAGGGCGCTGGCTCGTGCCGTTAGCTTTTGCACTACTCGTGCATTGCGTGCCTATGTTCTGCCTTTCGCTCTCCGGCACGCCGGCTCTGTCGGACGACTTCACCGTCACGGTGGAATTCGCGGACGATGCGGGGGAGCGGCCTGAAGCGGCAAATCCCGCCGAACCTCCCAGTAAGACAGCTCTCTCCGCCGCCAAAACTTTGGCCCTGCCGTCTGGCGCCCCTGAGATTGAGAAGGCTCCGGACGCGCCTGCGGCGAAACCCGAGCTGCCCAGAGCGCCAGAGGCAGCCGTGCTGCTTGCGCCTGTTGCTGGCAAGTCCGAAGAGAAGCCCAAACTCAAGATACTGGATCTGGAACCGTTGCTTCCTGCGCCTGGGGTGGCCTTTGATGAAAGCAAGTCCACCAAGAAAGCACCGAAAGAAGGTTACCTGTCCGATCGCACCAGCACCGCCGCCGACCACGGGCCCAAGAACCTGCCGCGCGGTGACCCGTACATGGACAAGGGCGAGAGCAAAGCCATCCGCTACCAGGAGCGGCGCGGCGAAGGCAACATGCCGCCGATCGCATCCCTCGACACGAGCGGCTCGGTGAAGAAAGAAGGCAACCCGGATGCCGGCCACGGCGCGCCGGATCTAAGGCCGCCCGATGCCAAACCACCGCTGAAGGCGCAGGTCCAGCCGGCGCCGGTTGAAGAGCAGAAGTTGCCAGCGGGGCCAGGCCTGCCTATGGACCCGAAGACCACGGAGCGTGGACCCGAGCCGTTTGCCGTGGCGCAGACAAAGGAAATACAAGCGGGGGCGCGGACCGGTAGCCAAGCGCTGGACGGCCCGGGGTTGGTGGCAGTCCCCGCACCGGCTGCCAAGGCCGAGCCAGTCGAAACTCCACCCCCGCGCCACCCACAAGCAGCGGAACGCAGGCCAGCACCTGCGGCGGCCAGGACCCCTGAACCGCTACAAAAGGCGCCCGCACCGCTGGACGAACTGGAGGCCTTCGCGGCGCTGCTGGACGGCAAGGGCAGCAGCGCCGGCCGCGGCGGCGACACGGGCGCCAAGACGGGAGTCCACGCGCGCCCCGGCGAGAAGGGGCACGAAGGCGACGGTACGCTGCGGCCGGGACACGATGAGGCCGTGAGCGACGTCACCACCATCAACCTCGACTCCAGCGCCGCGGACGACGACGACGCGCGCTTCGCCAAGGTATTCGATCCGAAGACAGCGTATGTAAAGCCCTTGGCCAGGCGGATTGATGGCAAATGGAAGACGGAGCGCGTCGCCAGGAATCGCTGGCGGCCACTGCACGGCGTGGTGACGTTCAAGATAATCGTGCGCAAGGATGGCAAACTGCTCAGCGCCACCGAGGCCGCGCGCTCGCCCAAGGACCTACCTGACGAATACGCGGCCAGCGCCAAAATCGCCATCGAGCGCGCTGCCGATCCGCTGAGCGAGCCGTTCCCGCCGGCACTGGCGCAGCACGATACGCTGGAATTCGCGTTCAACTTCTTATATTAAGCTTGAGGCAGAAAGAGCAGGGATTCCAACCGTCCCCAGTATATAATGAAAGAAGGAAGAGGAGTAAGTTCACTATGAGAAATGATGCCGCCAGACTGGTGCGCGCGCTGTTGGGCGCGGAAGAGCAGCGGGGACACCTCGCTCGCATTCTTCCCGAAGGCTGTGTTGTGGCGCTGTCCCGCGACTGCGCCTGCGGCGGAGAAGAGATTGCCCAATTGCTCGCCAGGAAGCTGCGCGTGCGCTGTTTCGACAAGGAGCTTCTGGACGCCGTTGCCCGGGAGACCCGCCAGGACCGCGCGACCCTCGAACGCCTGGATGAGCGGGCCAGCGGCAAGATGGATGCCTGGGTTTACTCGACACTCTTTGGCCGCAACGTCTCGCCCGAGGATTACTGGCGCAGCATGTCCCGCGTGATCCTCAACCTCGCCGCGCACGGCGGGGTCATTGTGGGGCGCGGGGCCCATCTGATCCTGGCCAGGAGCCGGGCCTTCCGCGTGCGGTTGACCGGCTCGGCGGAATTGTGCGCGCAGCGCATGGCCGAGAAGCAGCACATCCCGTTGAAGGAGGCCGGGCAGCGCGTTGCCGAAACCAATGCAGAGCGCCATGCCTTCATCGAGACCCACTTCAAACGCTCCATCAACGACGCCGGCAACTACGATCTGGTGCTCAACACCGACCGCTTTGAGATTCCTGCGGCGGTTCAGGTTATCCTCGTTGCCATGCAGCACGCGGGATACCCTGTCCCGCAGGAGGAAGGCAAAGCGCAGGCCTCCTCATCCGCAGTCCAGGCCAAGCGCGGTTGAGCCCGCCATGCCTGCCCAAGGCGTACTACGACGACTGCAACGCCATGTCGAACTCCGCCAATGGG
Organism: Planctomycetota bacterium; assembly: GCA_050010835.1. GTDB lineage: Bacteria > Planctomycetota > SZUA-567 > H5-PLA8 > H5-PLA8 > JAPLOD01. The sequence continues at coordinate 72 of JBEKKG010000058.1, read as the reverse complement.
AAACGCACCGTCTTTTTGATGCGACTGCGATTCTGCGCGATTAGTTCGAGGCGCTTGTACACCGGCGCGTCA
>JBEKKG010000057.1:0-16536 GCA_050010835.1 Planctomycetota bacterium | reverse complement strand
GAAGTACACGGTAGACCGTTACCTGGATGACCTCGAAAAACGCTACGGCGGGATAGACTCGGTCTTGCTCTGGCCCGTGTACCCGAACGTCGGCATTGACAACCGCAACCAGCACGACCTGCTGCGCGACATGCCGGGCGGGTATCCCGGCGTGAAGCTCATGCTGGAGGACTTCCACCGCCGCAACGTGCGGGTGCTCTTCCCCGTGATGCCCTGGGAAGCCGGCACGCGCGTGGAAGTGCCGCTCTGGGAAGCCGCGGCGCAGGCCATGAAGGCGATTGGCGCCGACGGCATCAACGGCGACACTATGGGCGGCCTGCCGCGCGAGTTCCGCACTGCCTGCGACAACATCGCTCACCCACTCGTCCTGGAACCCGAGAACCAGCTCCAGAATGACGCGATGGTGGGCTGGAACAACATGAGTTGGGGCTACTGGAATTACCAGGCCGCGCCCGTGGTCAGCAAGTACAAGTGGCTTGAGCCGCGGCATATCGTGAACGTCTGCGAGCGCTGGGCCAAGGACCGCACCCACGGCATGCAGTCGGCGTTCTTCAACGGCGTGGGATACGAAAGCTGGGAGAACGTCTGGGGCATCTGGAACCAAATCACTCCGCGCGACGCCGAGGCGCTGCGGCGCATCTCGACCATTTACCGCGGCGTGCCGGAACTGCTCACGAGCGCCTCCTGGGAGCCGCACGTGCCAGTGCTGCAACCAGGCGTCTACGCCAGCAAGTTCCCGGGAAAAGACCGCACGCTCTGGCTGCTGGTCAACCGCGGCAACACGGACGCGAAGGGCGAGCAACTCGAAGTTCCCGCCCAGGCCGCCACGCGCTACTACGATTTGTGGCACGGCACGGAGCTCAAGCCGCCACTCGACGGCGGTTCCGCCAGGCTGGCGTTCGAGATAGAGGGCCGCGGCTACGGCGCGGTCCTGGCGCTCGCCGCCGCCCAGACTCCGCCGGACGTGGAACGTCTGCTGGCGCGGATGGCGGAGCTGTCGCGTGTCAAGCTCAGCAGCCTTTCCGCCGAGTGGAAAGCGCTGCCGCAAACGGTCGTGGAGATTGCTCCGACCAAAGCGGTGAAAGCCGCGCCGGAAGGCATGGTCGCGGTCCCGGCAGGCAAGTTCCGCTTTCTGGTTGCGGGCGTCGAGATTGAGGGCGGCGACCCGGGCGTGGATGTGCAATACCCGTGGGAGGACCTGCCGCGCAAGAAGCACGACAAGGAACTGGACATCAAGGCTTTCTACATAGACCGCTTCCCGGTCAGCAACGCGGAATTCAAGAAGTTCCTGGACGCCACGAAGTACCGGCCTGACGACGACCACAATTTCTTGCGCGACTGGAAGGACGGCGTCTTCCCTCAGGGCTGGGAGAAGAAGCCCGTGACCTGGGTCTCGATTGAAGACGCGCGCGCGTACGCCGCCTGGGCCGGCAAGCGCTTGCCGCATGAGTGGGAGTGGCAATACGCGGCCCAGGGCAGCGACCACCGGCCATACCCCTGGGGCGCCAACCCCGATCCCGCCGCGTTCCCACCCCACGAGGAAGGCCACGACCTGCGTCCGCCCAGCGACGTGGACGCTTTCCCCAAAGGCGCCAGCCCGTTCGGCGTGCTGGACCTGGCGGGCAATGTCTGGCAGTGGACTGACGAATACCGCGACGAACATACGCGCGCCGCCGTCCTGCGCGGCGGCTGCTGGTATCGGCCCAAAGGCTCGAACTGGTATTTCCCGCGGAACAACAAGCTCAACGAGCACGCCAAGTACCTGCTGATGGCGCCGAGCAAAGATCAGTAAATGCGTGGCCCAGAGCGTACCGCGGGCGTCCCGCCCGCCTTCGTCCTCGCGCCCTGCCAGCCTGCCACGAGCGGGCGGGACGCCCGCGGTACATTTGCTGACATGCACCCGGGAGTAAGGCTGGATGATGCCTTGGCTTGCGGAGAACGCCGGGGAGTGCTATAAGCAGTCCAGGCGGTCCTGGAGCCAGTGTGCGCGATGAGCCTGAAAGTACCTGAGACTAAACTCACCCGCGCTTCGGTCTATAGGGAAGCTGGTGAAGCCCGCTACGAAGAGGCGAAGTACCTGAAGGATCAACACCCTTCAGGCGCCATCTACCTCGCGGGGTACCTTGTCGAGTGTTATTTGAAGTGGGCGCTATGCCAACGGGCTGGAGCGCAGTACTTGCAGAATCTTCCGGACAAGAAAATTGCCAGCCGCCTGACCAGTGGCAAAGGGCACGATCTGGAATCGCTCTGTAAAATCACTCGATACGATGTGCATTTCGCTGCCGACGATGTAGTCAAACGGGCCTTCCAGGTCGCGGCCGCTTGGTCTCCAAGCCTCCGTTATGTCAAAGCGTGCGGCGGTCAGCGGGATGCGGTAGAGTTTCTTGCGGCAGTCAGTGTTCTCCGTGACAACATTCGAGCTTGGGCGAATCGGTAAACAAAGGGAGAGCAAGTGTCATGCTGAATCCAAAGCAAATCCGACGGCGGTTGCAGACCATCGCAGGGAACCTCAATCTGCACAATGCTGAAATCCACGTTGAAAAGCCCGGCAAATGGGTACACATCCAGATTATAGCACCGGACTTTCGAGGCAAGTCCGGCGGCGAACGCGAAAACATCATCTGGAGAGAACTTGAGCGCCAGTTTGACGACGAGACCATCTTGTCCATCACGCAATGCTACCTGCTGACGCCGGAGGAAAGAGAAGTCCCCGTGCCGAAGTGAGTGGGAACGGGAATCCTGGGACAGGATACTGCAATGCTGACCAGGCAGCGGGTCAAGTGCTTTGTCCATTGAATTACCACAGGAGGGGGCCATGCGCGTTACAGAACTGATCCAAACGGCGTTCGTTGATGGAAAGTCGGCGCCATTGCTCAGCGGCTACAGCCGCCAGAGGCTACACCTGAAACGGTCAGAGGCATGGGTGAAGGCTCTGGCGCGCCATCTCGAAAAGGAATACCCGCGCGAGCGTTTCCGCGTCTTCTCGAAGCACGACGACACCAACCGAGACGATTTCGGGCTGAACGAACTGCTCTTCGACATCGCGGTCTGCGAAGTAGGCAAGATGCGCGCAGCGAAGGCCACCGCGCAACTCGTGTACGTGAAGCGGGCCGTGTGGCAAGTCGAATCGGAGTTTGCGAAGGACAGCCGGGCTGCCGTTCTCGACTTCAGCAAGTTGGTGCTCGGTTGCGCGCCTAACAAGCTGTTCGTGGCACCCCTGACCCATGACACTGTTGCCTTTCGCGATGCGCTCTTGCCCGTTGCTGGATGCTGTTCGGGCCGGGTGTTCCTTGCCGTGCTCCCCCATCCCGAAAACTGGGAAGAGTCTCGTGCGCCCGAAGTCTACTGCCGCAGCGATGGCCAGTGGGTGCCCTGCGGTGAGGAATGCGTCCGGGACGACGGAAGGTTGAGCATTCCCCGAACGGCGACCTGAGATAACGTGTAATTCGGTGAATAATAATTACCGTGAAGCCATACTCAATTGATTTGCCTTTGCGAGTTCGGTATGGCGTGCCCAGAATTCGCGCTGGAAAGACGATGCTGCATTGCTGACCATGGGGCCTGTTGAGTGTTATGTCTCTTGAATTAGGCGCTTGCGGAGGGGCAGATGTGTCAATTCAGGTTGACTGCGTGAAATGCCAGAAGGCGTTTGGCGTCCCCGCCGACCGTGCGGGGCAACAGGCCTGGTGCCCGCTGTGCGGCACGGCATGCACCGTTCCGCGGTCTGCCGCGGCAGCCGAGCTTTTGGAGGAGGGTCAGGTGGGCCGGGATGAGGTTTTAGAGGCGAGAGCGGCTGTACCACTCAAAGCCGGGGTGATCGAAACGGCAGTTGCCCTGTCCTCCGCGCCTCCGTGGCGGCTTGGCAAACGCACTATTACTTTCATCGCTCTGATGGCGCTTCTGGCAGGCGGCGTCTACCTATGGTGGCGAAGGACGAAGAAGGAGATGACGCTCGATCTTGGCGGCGGTGTGAAGATGGAATTCGTGCTTATTCCCGCTGGCAAATTCACGATGGGAAGCCCGGAGACAGAGAAGGACCGTATTGACTGGGAGACCCATCACGAAGTAACGATTAACCAACCGTTCTACATGGGCAAGTACGATGTGACGCAGGAGCAGTACGAAGCGGTGGTTGGAAACAACCCCAGCCTATTCAAGGGCCCGAAGAACCCGGTTGAGAACGTGTCGTGGGACGATGCCCAAGAGTTCTGTGCGAAGCTGAGCAAGAAGACGGGGAACGCTGCGCGTCTGCCCACGGAAGCGGAATGGGAATATGCATGTCGAGCGGGGACGACGACGCGTTTCTACTCCGGTGATGCCGACAGCGCGTTGGATGGCGTGGCTTGGTACACTGGCAATTCCAACCAAACCACACATACCGTTGGGATGAAGCAGGCTAACGCGTGGGGCCTTTATGACATGCACGGTAACGTGTGGGAGTGGTGCGAGGATTGGTACGGAGAATACGCGCCTGGCGCGGCGAAAGATCCTAAGGGGCCTACGACGGGAACCTTACGCGTGCTTCGCGGCGGCTCATGGGGATGTACTTCAAGCAATTGTCGCTCGGCCAACCGTCATTGGAACATCCCTGTCCGCCTTTACGGCAGCCAATTTGAGGGCAAGGGCTTTCGTGTTGTGGCAGAGAAGCAACGGCCAGAGGAGGAGGATAGGAAGGCTGCCATACGCGCCAAGTGCCGGAATGCTCCGTTGTCAGCCAAGAGCGCCCTCAACGCCTTGAAAAGGCTTCAGGCAAGGGTTGAGGTGGGTGTTAACTATAGTAACTATTCCGAGGCAGTAGGTTCAACCTGGGGAGAGGTGAAAATCTTCATTGAATCGCAAGAGGGAAAGGAGCTCTCAGATCTCAATGTTCACTTCACCACGGCCATCAATTTATACAAGAAAGCAAGGGAGGAATGGCAGAGGAAGATTGAGGGTGGCTTAGGCATGGACTCGATAATGCAAAAGGACTGGAAAGAGGCCGATGACCACATCAAAGATGCGGACATGCTTCTGAACCAATGATGAGGATAATTCAAGGGGAACCATACCCACGGCGGGTGCGGCATCCGAGGCGTTGCGTGGTGTCGGCCGAAGGCACAAGAAACTGCACCCTGTGTTTTCCACAACAGAGGATGCTTTCGTATCGTCCTGAGACGTGCCCAAGCGCAGACTTCACGACAGGGAGCGAGGGTGTCGTTAAGGGCTTCGATGCAGCGGTGGGGTGTGTGCTGCGGCCATAGAAGCGCAGCCCCATGCCGAAAGCGGGGAGAGCTAACTGCGGGCTTGCACCGCCTGGAGGGCCTTGGCCTTGAGCACGCGGATGACGGCCTCCGCAGCCAGAAAGCGCATGAGTTCAGCGTTCGAGTCGCCGTCAAGGCCGTTGTTCCTTTTCATTTCCAACAGGTCTGTGAAACGTTGCTGCACGTCCTGGGGAAACTTGAAACCAAGAATCTGGCTGGGATCCAGGGGCAAGGATTCCAGTAGATGAGCATAAGCGGTTTCAGCTTGCGCTGGCATAGTCTTCTTCCTCCGGCCTCAATGGTCATTATACTCGATAGTCCGCGCCTGGAAAGAGATTCGGCCAGGAAAAAGAAGAACGAGGCGAAGCAACCACGCCGATATGGGCTGGCGTTTCACCGGTGGCAGTGGCACAATCTGCCCCACGGGGACTGACACCCAGGAGGACAGAGCAATGAGAAAACCAATGCAGCCGTTAGCAGTGTGGATGCTCGCCATGAGCGGGATGCTGTTCGCGGGCGAGGCCGTCAAAAAGGAAGTGGTTTACGACGGCGCCAATATCGGCGAAAACGCCAAGGGCTGGGCCAGTGCCACGGCGCCGAGCAAAGCCACGGTCGCGGCCCAGGAGATGGAAGTGCGCACCGCCGGCAAGAAGACGATGCAGTTCCAGGCCCAAGGCAAGGACTGGATGGGCATGGGCTGGAACTGGTTCGGCTGGTGGCCCGAGGACAGCGGCACGGACATTTCGAACCACAAGAACCTGAGCTTCTGGGCCAAGGTCACGGGCGAGAAGAAGCCCGCGCAGCTTACCGTGGGACTGACTTCCAATGACAAGAAGAAGAGCGAGACGGCCGACTTGCTCAAGTACTGCCCCGAACTGCTCGACGGCAAGTGGCACGAGCTGGTGGTCCCGATCAAGGACCTGGATACCAAGAACGAGCTGACCAAAGCCAAGGTGTGGGAAATAGACTTCGGCACCTGGTCGCAGGATGAAATCAACTTCAGCTTGTTCGTGGACGAGATCGGTTTCGACAGCCGGGGATGAACACGGATCTCTCAACACAGAGGGCGCAGAGGAACGCAGAGGGGTTGGTAGGAAAGGATTTGCTGTTGTCTCGAATGTTTTTTTCTCTGCGTTCCTCTGTGTCCTCTGTGTTGAGAAGTCCCGGTTAGTCGGCAGGTGTCCACATCTTGTTGGGGTCGGGATCGAATTCGGTCATCTGTTCCACTATTGCCGGAGTCTGAAGCCCCAGGTCGGCTTGATAGATCGTGCCGCTGTTGTTGATCATGAAAGTGTCGCGGCCCGTGGCATCGTAAGCGGCCGGATAGGCCACCAGCGCGTAGCCGAGCGTCATGCGTTCGACACCGTCGGGACCCTTCGCCAGGTACGATCTCTTGCCCCCGGCCGCGTTGGCCCCCTGGGCTTTCAGAATCTTGAAACAGTACCCGGCCTTGGGCCTTCCATGTTTGCTGGGCGGGCCTTCCGCATCCGCAAAGCTCTTATCTATCAGAGCGAGATCGCCCTGGCCGGCCTTGTTCTCCAGAAGGCTCCAGTCGCCTTTCAAGGCTTGCGCATATTCCAGGACGCCGTCGTTGTTGTAGTCGGTGCGGTGGTAAATTTCCTGCGCTTCAGCGTAGGCTTTGCAGGAGGCCGCGGCGGCGGTCTCGTTGGCCGCCATGCGGGAACGCAGCAAACTGGGGATGGCGACGGCCGCAATGATCGCCACGACGGCGGTTGTGGTGGTTAGCGACATGCCGGAACCCGTCGGGCCAGGCGGGGGCAGCTCAGTACGCCAGAGCTTCGCGCCGGGGACGATTGAAAGGCAAGCCCCGGTGGCCACACGGTACTTGCTGAAGAACAGCTCATCCGGCCACAGGGCCAGGTCCACAGTTGTGGCCAGCGGCAGCAAGGTCCTGCCCGCGGGGCGCGTGAGGAACTCAAGCACCGGATTGACTCCGGGGGCAACTGGAGGCGGCGCGGGCTGCCCCGGAACCGGAATTTCGGACAGAGCGGCAGTGATGCCGCCGGCCGTGGCGAGGTAAGCGCCTGCGAGCAGAAGGGAACCGCTGCCTGAGCCGTCATCAATCCCATAGGAGAATGACGCCGGCAGATGGGCCGGGTCGAAGGGCTTGCCGGTCACGCGCGCCAGGGTCTGCTGAAAGCCTGAGTTCGAGAGGATGTTCGCCGGCGCGTTCAGTTGTTCCAGCCCGCGCCGCAGCGCGTTGACGGATGTGCCCATCAGCAGCCTGTTCTTGGCCAGGCAGAAGACAGGCGAGGCCGGCATCAAAATGCCGGAAACATAGTAAGCCGTGTTCCCCGCGATGGTGACTTTCTTGAAGCTGTACTGCTTCGGCTCGGGTTGAGGCAGGCGGTTTATAAAGTCCCCCACACGCTTGAGCGCCTCCTCAAGCTGGGCGCCGTTCTTCACCGGAAATGAGTAGATCATCCCCGGGAAAAACGAGAGCGGCGTACCCGTGTTGGTAGGGGTCTGTGCCGCAACAAACTCCGGTCCTATTGACGCCAGCACCTCCTTCTCCAGATCAACCTGCATGTTCCTAGTGAGTTCCTCGTACTTCAGATCCAGCCAGACCGCGGTCTCAGGGCTGACCGCTTGGACACACCGGCGGATGAGCGGGAAGATCTGGCCGAGATTCAGGTAGCCGGCGGCCAGATAGGGAGCGTCAGGCGCGGCGATGGCGAACGCTTCGGGACTGGGGGCGAACCCCTCGGGCGGCGCGACCAGCCCCGGCAGCCCGTCGGCGGGTTCCTTTTTCGACCAGTAACCGCCTTCCAGCACAGGCAAGCCGTTCCGGAAATTGAGGGCCATGAAATAAGCAGTGGTGTTCTCCATGCCCAGCGCCTGCATCAAGGCTTTGACCTTGTCGGCATCCGGGTTATGTTCCACGTCCTTCAGCCCGCGGTAGATGAGCTCCATCACCTTGTCAGGGGCGACGTAGAGCCAGCCGGCGGCGTTGGGCGAGCTGGCCTTCGCCGCGGCATAAGCAGGCGCCTTGGAGAGAGAACCAGCGGCCGCCGCAGCGGGGTTCTGCGCACGCGAGAGAAGCACCTGCAAATCCGCGTCGCTGGAGCACCAGAGCAGCCTCTCTTTGGTCATGATCAGGCATTGTCCGGCCGGTCCCATCTTCATGGGTTCCCCGGCTTGGAGACCTTGCAGCAGTTCCGGCGGCAAAATGTGCTGCAAGGCGGCCATGTCCTTGGGCCGCAGCATGAACCACGCGCTTGCCACCTTGGGCAGGTTGTTCTGCAGCACGCGAACTCCAAGAGCCAATTCGCCCGACAGCAATGCCGCATCCAGGTCCACCAGGGACGGAACCGCGGGGTTGGCCTTGCGCAGCCCTTCGTATTGAGTCCGCAGTTCGGCGAGGACCGGCTTGAGGAACTGCTGGATCTCCGGTTGAGCGAACATCTCGCCCAGCTTGGTTTGTCCGGATTGTGTGCGCGCGGCGGCGAGATCAGGGATGATAAGCGCCGCCACAGTGTCCTCAGGAAAAATGTCATCGGCGGAGATGTCCAGCGCTCGTGCATTCAGCGCGATTCCGCAGACAAGCACGCATAAGAAAAGACACGCAGGTTTTCTCATTGCTCCCCTCGCTCTCTTTGCCGCAATCCGCAATCCGCAATCTAAAATCCCTTTAGAACTCCGGCTGCTTGCCCGGCGGCGGCTGGGCTGCCGGTGCGGGAGCTCCCTGTCCCGCGTTCCCGCGTTCCGTGATTTCGCGGAAACTCATGGGAATCAGTTTCATCTCGCGGTTGGCCTTTTTGAGGGCTTGCCGCGTGGCCTCCAGGGCTTCCTGGAACGATGCTTCCTCCCTCCACTCCACAGTCCCCTGACCGAGGACCACGTTCCGTCCTGCAAATTGCTGGCCTGGGGGCGGGTTCTCAAAGGCCAGCAGGTAATTGCTCATGTCAGCATCAGCCGTCATACCCGAAACCCAGGTGTAGCCCACGTCTTCGTTCGGGAAGCGTGGGTTCTTAAAAACTTGTGGATTTGCAATGTATTGTGGAAAAAGCTCAGCCGGATGGGCGGGAAACTTGTTGCCATTGGCGGTTGAGTAGATGAAAGCGCCTTTCGCGATCTGCGACAGGTTGCTGGCGGATGCCACCCGGCGGGCGGAGTCCCGCGCGCGGGCAATCACAGGCATTGTCAGGCCCGCGCCGATTGCCACTACCGCCACTGTCGCTAAAACTGGCCCGGACCCCACGATTGGCGATGCCGGCAGCGGCGGCGGCATCTCCGTCTGCCAATGGATGCCCGTGGCGTCCGTCCTCACGAGCGCGGCCGCCGGCTTGCGGTACGGGGCGAAGAAAGCCTGGTCCGGCCAGAACCCCAGGTCCACTTGCCGCAGGAGCGCCAGGCCCGCAGCCTCCACGCGTCCTGGAGGCGCACCGCCGTCGCCGGGCTTCGGCATATCGCCCACTTCCTCCCAGCCCTTGGTATCGAACGCGCTGTATGCCGCAGCCTTCTCCGCCGTCTGCTGGCCCCAATCAATGGCGTAAACTACCCCATTGTTATTGATGATGAATGAGCGCTTCCCGCTGGTTCCGTATTGAACAGGGTAAGCCAGCAAAGCGTACCCCAGCGTCATATTGCCGTTGACGATGTACGATTTCTTCTCTCCAACCTGCGTCACAATGCTGGTGAGGATCTTAAAGCGGTAGCCGTGGCAGGCGGTCTTGCCGTCAGGGTTGCCCTCGGACTGGGCAAACTCCTTCGATATGATTGCCAGATCGCCCAGGCCGGCCTTGGTCTCAAAAAGGCTATTGTCGCCTTGCAGGGCTTGGGCATATTTAAGGACACCGTTATGAGTGTAATCCGTCCGGTGGTATATCTCCTGCGCTTCCGCGTAGGCCGCGCAACTCCAGAACGCGTGAGATTCGTTGCCGGCCATATCCTCGCGCGGCGGCCCAGGCAGCGCGGCATTCGCGATTTGCAGGCCGCTGGCCGCCGCAAGGTATGCAGCCGCCAAGAGCAGCGCGCCATTGCCGGAGCCCTGGTCAACCCCGTAGGCAAACAGGGGCGGTATCTTGTCCGGACTGAAAGGCTGCCCGGTCACGCGCGCCAGGGCTTGCTGGAATTCCTGGTTGTCCAGAATGCTCTTGTTTTCCTTCTTTTGGAGTTGTTCCAGTGTGCGGCGCACGGCATTCAGCGAAGTGCCGATCAGCAAGCGGCCCTCCGCAAGGCACACCGCGGGCGAAAGCGGAATGAAAGGCCCGCTGAGATAGTAAATGGCCTTCTCTGCGTGAAAGACCTTCTTCAGTTTGAGTGTCCCTTGCAGCGGTCCGGGCAGGGCCGCCAACTGGGTTGCGGCGGCGCCCAGACACTCTTCGAACTTGGCCGGGTTCTTCGCGGCGAAAGAGCACACCAGGCCCGGCAGGAAGAGTATTGGCAGAGCGGTATTAGTACTGGTCTGAGCCACCACGAAATGGCCGTCAAGGTTCTCCAGGAGGTCCTTCTGCAAATCGCAATTCAGAAAGACGCCCGCAGCCTGAACCGAAGCCTCCAGTATTGCAGCGGCCCTGCGATGGTCCGCTCCCAGGTTGCGCTTGAGCAGCGGCAGCAGGCCCGCAAGATCGGCGTATCCCGCGGCGACATAAGGCGCATCCGGCGCCGCGATGCGGAAGGCCTCGGCGGGGAGAGGAGTGGCTTCCACGGGAAAGCACAGCGACAGGATCGCGCTGTTCGGCGCGCTCAACCCGGCAAAACCCTCGGCCACGGGCTCACCGTTCTTGAAGCCCAGACCCAGCCCCGCGGCATCCAGCTTGTCCAGGCCGAGCGCCGCCCAGAGCGCGCGGATGGGCCCGAGCTGGCCCGGGTCTTTGATTTCGGAGGTGGCGAGCGTGAAGAATGCCTGTGGCGCGGCGTACAACCAAACCGCGGAGCCTGACAGGCGCTCTTTGGCCTTCGCATAGCCGGCGGTCTGTGCCAGCGACGCCTTGGGCGCATTTGCCCCGCCCGCCAGCCTGGCCACAAAAGTGTTGAGCTGTTCGCGCGGCACGCAGAAGATCAGGCGGTCCTTGACCCAGGCCAGGGCTGCGTTTGCCGGGGGCAGGTCTTGTCCGAGTTTGCCCTCGCGCATGGTCTTGGCCAGCGCGGGAGGCAGTGCGGCCAGAAAATCTTCCGCGGACTTGGGCGTGAAGACCGCGACAATCCCGGCAGACTGCAAATCGCCGGGCGTTGCGAAGACCGCGTAGGCCAGGGAGCCATTGAAGAGGGCCGCGCTGAATGCAAAAGCGTTCGGGTTCGCCCGCAGCGTCTCCGCCTCCTGCTTCTTGATCTCCGCCAGCACGGGCTGCAGGAATTCCTGCATCAGCGGCTGGGAGAACATTTCCGCCAGCCGTGTCTTCTCAAACTGCGCCCGCGCCAATTGCAGGTCGGGCGCCAATATAACGAAGACCGAGTTCTCCGGAAGAAGCTCCTCGCCGGGAATGGGCTCGGCCGCCTGAGCCGCATGAGCAAACAGCAGCAGAATTCCCGCCGCAAGCCCATGTGTCAGAAGCTTTGACAGTGCATCAGTGATCGCCTTGCCAGCCTTCATGGTCCCCTCCTCTAAGGCATATAAGCCAAGGCAGGCTTATAGCACTGCGTTGCCGAAACACAACCCAACAAAGTGAGCAGGTGCAGAGGTGAGGGGGGGAAGAGGTGAGGTCGTTCACCCCCTCACCCCTTCACCTGTTCACCCCCTCATCTCTTGTACGCTTCAATGGCCTTTACCATAGGCAGGTCCTGCCAGCCGCCGAGGTCCGCCCAGACTGTCAGCCGCAACCGGCTGGTCTTGAGCGGCTCGAACTCGTGCACGGAGACCGCGTACTCGTTGTCGCGCCGTTCCTCGATCAGCCGATACTGCGCGCCATCCCAATACTCCAGGCTGTACCAACGCCGCACCGTCTTCAGATTGCTCCACAGCACGCGCACGGCGTCCAGTGTCGCCGGTTCCTTGCTCCAGAGCACCTGGAAGCCCCGCCGCGAGTTATCATCGCCTTCGCCCAAACGGCCCTGCGAGACTCCTTTTTCCGGGGAAGTCTTCGCCAGATTCTCCTTCCCCTGAATATGCTCGTTGAATGCGGCCAGGACTTTTTGGTGTTCCTCGTGCGCCTGCCAGGACGGCGCGCAAACCGCGTTGAGCTTCCCGGTCAGCGCGGCAGCCTCCGCTTCCGAGAGCGCCGCGTCGTGGAACTCGATCAGACTCCAGGTCCCCAGGCCATACTCATGGAAATTGTAACGCGGGATATCGGCCCACGACGAAAACCGCTCGCCGCTCTCCTGGCCCGAATCCGCGACACGCATGAAATTCGCCGGCCAGCGGGTGCCTTCTTGCGGCGCCTTATCCGCCAACATCGCCAGCGGATAACGCGCCTCCAGCGTCCAGCCGCTGGAACTGTACCCGGTTTTGCAGACAAAGTCCGGGTTGGCGATTGGTTGGTGCGCATTGACTTGCCGGATTTTCATGGGACCCCAGACGAAGCCGGCTGAGCTTACCATCGTTTGCCGATAATACGGCGGCGCCTCGGGCGCGAAGAATATCTCGACCAGGTCGCGGTACTCGAATTGAGTCTCCTTGGCGTCGCGCTCCTTCATTTTCTCAAGCTGCGGGTCGTCGCATTTGAGCGCCAGGTACAGGTATTTCTCGTCCCAGCCCATCCGGAACTGCGTCGGATGGTCCACGACCAGGCGCCCCGGATGAGCCGCATCCACGCGCGTGGCCGCGATCCTGAAGCCCTGCATCTCGGGAACCGTCCGCCAGACGGCGTCGTCAAGCTTGCCGTCTATGACCGGCGCCTCCTTGAACCTGTAGCACGCGTACGGCCGTGCGGCCTGCGATTTCCATTGCGCCTGCGTCCAGGTCCATTCCGTGTCGTACCGCGCCAGCTCCACACGCTCCTTCACGTACCATTTCTTCGCCGCCGAGGCCGCCTCCTTGAGATGGCCGCGCAATTTCCCGATGAGGCCATTCTCAAAGAGCCGCGCATCCGGCCTGCTCGTGTCGGCGTCCTTTGCGAGCGCGGCCTGCTCCAGCGCCTCGTACCAGCGCAGCATCGGTTCCCAGGCTTCGCCGTAGTAGCCGCGGAAAAAATCCTGGAGAATGGTCTCGGCGCTCTCTTGCGGGCGCCAGGTCGTGCGCGCGTAGGCGTAGGTGCCCCACGGCCAGTGCAGTTGCGGACCGTAAAGCTGCGTGCCGACCGAGCGGATGCCAATATCGTTGTAAAAACGGTTTTGGCTGATGATCGCCCGAGCGTTGGGCACGGCGAAATTCTTCTCTCCGGCCGGATAGCCGAACGTCGTGTCGGAGTAGATCAAAACATAGCTCCAGATTCCGATCGAGTTGCAGCGGCTCTGCCAGGCCTGGAGATTATCCCGGATCTCCCGGTTTTGCGGCGAGTCCACGGGCAGCGGCCTCCACCAGGGACAGATATCCACCAGCACGTTGTCCGGCAAGCGTGCGATCTTCTTCGGCGGACGCTCATGGTTCGCGTACGCCAGCGTCTTGAGGAATGCTTCCGGGTGCGCGGCCTGCAAGCGTTTCGCCAGCGTGTCAATCAAATGAAAATGATAATCGGAATAATCCCACGTTCCGCAGGAGTCTTCCGCGCCGTCCGGATCAACCCGTTCTGCTGTGCCGAAGAGCTTGCGGCAACGCTCGCATTCGCAGAACGCCGGCGAGTCCGTCGGATGCACGCTGAAGCCCTGATACGCCGGCAGTTTGTCCTGCGCACGCTTCACGATCGCTTCATCAATCCGTTTCATAACGTAGTCGCTCACTTCCGGGTTCGACGTGCAGGGCACCTTGCTCCACCCTTTCCGGTACGGTCCCGGCCACCAATCGGGGTGCGCGGTCTGAATCGCCGACTTCTCCCCCCACATGATCCCGCCGCCGAAAATCTCCCCCATCGTGTGCGCCCAGCCGAAACCGCAGTTCATGCGCGGGATCGTGCCCAGCGGACAGGCGCCGTAGTTGTACCCCATTGTGAAGCGGTGGCGCTCCAGGAAGGACATGTAGAACTCCTGCTTCACGCCGGGAATGCCGGCGGCGATGAAGCCCCGCGAACTGAACGGCGGGCGATAGTGGAGCGGTAGCACGGACAAGTTCAGCCCTTTGCGCGCCGGAACCATGTCGCCGTTCGGATCGGGATACAGCCAGCGCACGCCCTGCGATTCGAGGAACTCGTAAGCCGCATACAACACCGCGCGCGGCGTGGGGCCGGAGATGCGAATCTCATCCCCTTCGCCCCTGGGAGCGCCGGCGTCCCGCCGGCCTTCGCGCTCCACCGCGACGTCGTCCAGGTTCTTGGGGTCCGGCTCCGGGTTGGGAACCTGCTCCGCCGGCGGTGTGACCAGACGGAAACGCAGTCCCGTCCGGCCGGCCGCCTCGTCAGGCGTGAGAACGTCCACCGGCGCGTCGGTCAATTCCATCAGATAATACTGCAACTCTTCGGCCGCGAGCTTGAGCGGATTGAACGGGGCCGGCTTGCCGTCCCTCCCACGGATAAACTCGGCGTCGCAGATTACCGCTGTACGTTTTGCCGCGTCCGGCTCCCGAGTCGCGGCATGGATGTTAATTTCGGCAATGGCCCAAGGCAGCCCCGCACCGTTCTGTCCGATCTCAAATTTCGCGAAGCGGCCCTTCGCCGGAGGAAACCTGAAATACGATTCCTCGCGGAGAATCATTGACTGCGACGAGCCGGCTTTCTTGTCTTCGGTGTCGAGGGACGCCTCATGCGCCACGAGCTTCAGCGTTTCGAACGTCTCGCCGACGTACACGTTCAGCGAGCGCGGAAACTTCGACAACTCCCGGCCGGGCGTCAGATATACGCTGTAGACGTGCGCGCTGCGGCCCAGATCGAGGACGACCGCCATGCCGGGAGTCTGCGGCCCGTCGCTTTCCCACCACGTGCCGAGATCGTTGTCGAGCGCTTTGGCCAACTGGTCCGCATCGCCGCCGACGAACTTCAGGTTCTTCGCCTTCAATTCGGCCGCCGCCAGAAACCCCGGCAGCACGGGCACAAGGGCCCACAACCACAACCTGCTCATTCCGCGCCTGCTCATGTTGCCCCCTCCATGCCCACCTCAATGCCACACGCCCCGTTAATCCATACCCCGCGGGCGTCGCGCTACACTGGCGAAAGCAGGGGCGGAGGGGTAAGAAAGAAGGCATGAGCAAGCCGACAGTCTATCTCGACACAAACATATTTTCGGTTCTTCATTACCGCGGCGGAGACCCTGGCGTCTTGCAGAAGCAGCGCGCCACCCATGAGTGGTGGGAACAGGAACGCCATTTTTTCAGATTGCTTGCGTCGAAAGCCGTGGAAGGCGAATTGGCTAAGGGGGATTATCCAGGCAAAGAGCGGGCCTTGGCCGAGGTCCGCAGGCTGCCATATCTGACTTTCTTGCCCGCAGTGAACGAGGTAACTGCCAAGCTGTTTGCCGCGCACATCGTCCCGTTGATGGCGCCGGGCGACGCACTTCAACTGGCTTTTGCCACCGTGCATCGTGTAGACTATCTTTTGTCGTGGAACCGCGCCCACTTGGTTGGCCCAGAGACGCAGGTGCGCTTGGCGCGGTTTCGGGCGGCCTCCGGCTGGCGCACGCCGCTTGTCGTGTCGCCGGAGAGCATTCCGAAGGCCGCACTGGGCCAGAGCATTCGACGGAGAGATTGAGATGTCACAAAGAAAGCTGCTGGACGAAGACGATGCTGAAACGCAGCGTTGCCGCCGCGTGCGCGAGGAACTGGGCCGGCGCTACAAGACGCCGGAAGCGATTTGCGCCTGGGTGCGCGGCCTCGAGAAACAAGATGGGACGCGGGCCGGCAAGGCTTGGGTGCGCGGTAAGGCACGGTCTCCTTCGCGAAACGGCAAACCCGCGCAGGGAAGGCCGATCGAGAAGATTTGAAGGAAAAGCGTGGGCACAGTACTCAATCTGCGCATGAGTTCCGCACATGCTTCCTTTGCGGCGCGATCCTAAAGATCGCGTGGTCTGGCCACGATTTTCGAAACAACAAATCGGGAAGGTCCACTGTCGTGCGCATAAAAACATATTAGCATAATGATGCGCCCAAGTCAAGATCGCCAGAGCGAAAAGCAGCTCAAGAGCACACGATCTTGCAAGAAAGGACACACCACGGCAAGATTGCCTGGCGCGTAGTTGCAGTGGTCTGTCACTTCTGGGTGCATGTCAGTAAATGCACGAGGCAGAGCGTACCGCGGGCGTCCCGCCCGCCTTTGCCCTCGGATTCTGCCAGCCTGCCACGAGCGGGCGGGACGCCCGCGGTACATTTACTGAC
>JBEKKG010000056.1:0-14781 GCA_050010835.1 Planctomycetota bacterium | reverse complement strand
CCCCGCTATCCTGGACGATTACGGGTTGGATTCAGCGCTGTCACGCTATGTGGCTGACATGGCTGCCACGTCGGGCGTCGCGATTGACTATCAATACTCCAGTCCGCCCGGCTTCGGGCGCCTGCCCAGCCGCATCGAGGTCGCGCTGTACAGAATCGTCCAGGAGGCCGTCACCAACATTGTCTCCCATGCGCACGCCCCACGCGCCAGTGTCGTGGTCCTGCTGCAACACACAGGGGTAACGTTAGTGGTAGAAGACAACGGCCAGGGATTCGATGCGGCACTCGCGCCGAGATCGCGCTGCCTGGGCCTGACCGGGATGAAGGAACGCGCTTCCTTGCTTGGCGGAGATTGCACCATAGAAACAAAGCCTGGCGCAGGCACGACGTTACGGGTCACCATTCCCTTGGGCACGGCGGACGTGCCGCCGGCCGAGTTGCGAGCGTCCGAGCCGCGAGCGTGAGGGAGTGAATCCCGAGGCCTCGGGACTTGCCGGCGCGGGCGGCCCGGGCTAGAAACTGACCATGCAGATCCGAGTCCTGTTAGCCGATGACCACGCCGTGTTCCGCAGCGGGCTGCGAGCACTTCTGGAGAAGGAGAAGGACATCCAGGTTGTCGCTGAGACCGGCACGGGTGCGGACACGATCCGCGCCGTGGCCGAGAACTCGGTGGACGTCCTTATCTTGGACATCAGCATGCCAGGACTGCCCGGACCTCGGGTCGCTGAGGCCGTGCTGCAGAAGAAGCCGAAGCTGGCCATCGTCGTCCTGACAATGCACGACGATGAGTATTACCTCCAGGAGATGTTCCGCATCGGGGCGCGAGCGTTCGTGTTGAAGAAAGCCACGGCGACCGACGTGGTCCAAGCTATCCGCGCCGTGTACCGCGGCGAACAGTATGTGGACTCGTCGCTGACAGGCCACGTTATTTCATCCTACGTTGGCCGGCCATCCAAGGAACACACGCTGGGCCGCCTGGAAATCCTGACGGCGCGCGAGCAGGAAGTCTGTGCGCTGCTGGCCTACGGCTACACCAATGGGGAGATCGCGCAGAGGCTGTTCATTTCGGAGCGCACTGTCGAGACGCACCGCACGAACATCATGGGTAAGCTGAACTTGAATAGCAGGGTGGAACTGGTGCGGTTCGCGATAGAGAACGGCCTGCTGAAGCTGACCTGACCCAAGCACAATCCGGCGGCCCGTAGTTCATGTAACTCAGCACGGTATAAGGGCATCCTCAGTATTTTGCGGATGCTTGGTATCCGTGAATACTACTGATTATCCGTACTTTCTACGGATACTGGCATCTCAAGAACCAGTGTTTTCCACTGTGTCGCCGGGACTCCGCGCGGGTGTATAGTTCCTTTGGTGAGAGTTGCACTCTGAAGAAGGGCGGCCCAAATGTGCAGGGCAGCCCCGAAGGCCGAGCGCAGCTTTCCCCGCAACATCAGGAGAGCAAGCCGTGCCGACCGAAATAGCGAATGCTCCGCCCGCAAACAGCGCAGTGAAGGAACCTGCGGCGCTACAACAGGCTGCGGCGCAACCGGCTGTGTCTGCGGCCGCAGGCAGTGCCAAGCCGGCGCCGCGGAGAAAACGGAAGTTTGGCATCGCCATCTATCATGCCTGGTGCAAGAAGTGCGGCATCTGCGGCGAGTTCTGCCCTACCAAGGCGCTACGGAACGATGAGCTGGGCATGCCCTTAGTTTCCGACGAAGACAAGTGCGTGGGGTGCATGCAGTGCATGCACCGTTGCCCGGATTTCTGTGTCGAGGTGTACGAGAAGACTGCGCCTGAAGCGCCCTCTGTTGCTCCGCAGAAACAGGCGGAGCCCAGCCAGTCCAGCGCTCAACCATGGGGGTAAACCAGGATGGACTTGCAGTCCGGCAAGCCTCAGTTGCTTTCAGGCAATGAAGCAGTCGCCTACGGTGCGCTCGCGGCGGGCGCAAGGTTCTTCGCCGGCTACCCGATCACCCCTTCGACCGAGATCGCGGAGATCATGGCCGCAGAACTGCCGAAACTCGGGGGCAAGTTCATCCAGATGGAGGATGAGATCGCCAGCCTGGGCGCGGTCCTCGGGGCGTCTCTCGCCGGGGTCAAAGCCTACACGGCGACGAGCGGTCCGGGTTACTCGCTGATGCAAGAGCACATCGGCTTTGCCGCGATGGCTGAAGTGCCGTGCCTCGTGGTGAACGTGATGCGCGGGGGACCCAGCACGGGCCTGCCGACGAAGACCTCCCAGGCTGACATCATGCAGGCCAAGTATGGATCGCACGGCGATTACCCTTCCTTCGCGCTTATGCCCAACTCAGTCCTCGAATGCTATCTGCTGACCATCAAGGCCTTCAACCTGGCAGAAAAGTACCGCGTGCCCGTGACACTGCTTTCCGACGAGGTCATAGGCCACATGCGTGAAAAGGTGGTGATGCCTGACCCGGCTACGGTGGAGGTTGTTGAGCGCAAGCAGCCCACCGTACCCCCAGATTGGTACCAGCACTACCCTGACACGACGACCGGGATCGCGCCCATGGCGAGCTTCGGCACGGGATACCATTTTCACGTTACGGGCCTCACGCACGATCCTAGCGGCTTCCCCACGGAGCGCGCCGATGAAGTCGAGGCCTTTATGGAGAAGCTTAAGAACAAAGAGATCCGCAATCCCAAAGATCTGACGATGGTTGAGGAGTTCATGATGGACGATGCCGAGGTGTGCATCTTCGCGGCCGGCTCGGTGGCCAGGTCCGCGCGGCAGGCAGTGAAGATGCTGCGGCGGCACAATGTCCGCGCCGGCCTGCTGCGCCCACAGATCGTCTGGCCCTTCCCGAAGATACCGGTGGAAGCGATGCTGGAGCGGGTGGACGTCGTGCTGGTGCCGGAGATGAACGTCGGACAACTGCGCAAGGAAGTGGAGCGGCTCTCCAAGGACCGCCGCCACACCATCAAGGGCCTGAACATCCTGAATTCCTGCATGATCACCGCGGAGCAGATCGTGGATCGGGTGCTGGCCATTGAGTACAAGCCCAAGACGGCGCGGAAAGGCGGACGAGTATATGCCTGAGACTGTGGAAGAGAACCTTGCGGTAGAGGCACGGCCCGCGCAGGCGGTGGGCTTCCTGGCGGAACGGCCCGGGATCTACAGTTGGCTGCGCGTGAAGAAGAAATTCCCGCACCTGTGGTGCCCGGGGTGCGGACTGGGCACCATCCTCGGCGCCTTCACCCGCGCCCTGATGCGCCTCAACTACAGCAAGGACAACGTGGTGGTCGTCTCGGGGATCGGCTGTACCGGACGGATCCCGGTTTACCTGGACTGCAACACGCTGCACACCACGCACGGCAGAGCGCTGACCTTTGCGACAGGCATCAAACTGGCCAAGCCGCATCTCAAGGTCGTAGTCTTCATGGGCGACGGAGACGCGCTCGCCATCGGCGGCAACCACTTCATCCACGCCTGCCGGCGCAACCTGGGCGTGACTGCCATCGTTGTAAACAACTCAATCTACGGCATGACCGGCGGCCAGGTGTCGCCGGCCACGCCACTGGGCAAGCGCGCGACCACAGCGCCGTTCGGCAATATCGAACAACCGTTCGATACTTGCGCTCTCGCGATGGGCGCCGGCGCCACATTCGCGGCGCGCAGCACGGTTTACCACGTCAACCTGATGGAAGATCTGATGTGCCAGGCCATGAGCCACGATGGCTTCGCGGTGCTGGAACTCATCTCCCACTGCCACACCTCCTTCGGCCGCTTGAACAAGCAGGGCAGCCACATTGACATGCTCAAACAGCAGCGCGACCGCGCGGTCAAGAACACGCCGGAGTTGGATGTGGACAAGGCCCGGGCCGAAGGCAGAGACCTGGTCGTCGGTGTGTTGAAACAGGATAAGGGGCGCAGGGAGTACTGCGCCTGCTACGAGGAAGACATTGTGCGCCCTGCAATGGGGGGGAAGGGGTAAAGACATGCATGAAGCAACGGAGCAGTGCAGGCTGACGCCGACAGTGGCGATTTGTCTCAGCGGTAGTGGCGGGCAAGGGCTGATTCTGGCCGGAAGGCTTCTGGCCGAAGCAGCCGCCCTGTACGACGGCCTGGATGTCGTGCAGACCAATTCGTACGGCCCGGAGGCGCGCGGCGGGGCGAGCCGTTCCGAGGTGGTCATTGGGCGCGGCGAAATTGACATCCTCCATACGCCCACGGTAGACGCGCTTATCTGTCTAACCCAGGCGTCCTGCGACGCGTACTTTCATCACCTCGTCCCGCACGGCCTGTTGATCACCGACGCGGACTTGGTGACAGTCCTGCCGACGTCGCGAGCGTTGGAAGTGCCCATGTCCGCCCTGGCCCGTAAGGAAGTCGGCAATGTCATGGTGGCCAATGTGGTCGCACTGGCGGTGTTGTGCGCAGTGAGCAAGATCGTGACTCGTGAAGCGCTGACAGCAGCTATAAAAGCGCGTGTGCCGCCGGCCCACCGTGAGAGCAACTGCAAAGCGATAGAAGTGGGGTTCGCCGCAGCGGAGAGTGCACTGGCACAGAATTCACCCAAGCTGCGCGCTCTCTGCCCCGATTTCAGCTACATCCGGAGGGAGCCTACGTTGCCACACGGTGTGCGGTTGGTGGCTCGCGCTACGTCACAGTCCGAACCGCGCTTGGAACTGGTAAAGACAGGCGACAGTGCAAAACAGGTCGGCCAGATATAGGCCGCCGCCGCTGTTAGGCTGCAATCAGGTAGTTGTTTGGCTTGGCATTTGCGAATATATACCGCTGGAGTGAAGAACAGGCTTTGTGGGGTTAACTGGTTTAGAAATAAAGGGTTGTGAGGTGACATAGAAGCATGACGGCCACTAGAGCACTTAAAGCTTTCCTGCTCCCGTTTCTAACGACCTCCGTAGGCAGGAAGACAATCATGTCTCTGACGGGTCTAGGCGGGATCGCGTATCTCGTCATGCACATGTTGGGGAACCTCGTGGTGTACGAAGGCCCGGCGACATTTAACGGTTATGCAGAGGGCCTGCACTCACTGCCTTTCCTGCCGCTGCTGGAGGCCGCTTTGGTTGGGCTGTTCCTCTTTCACATCCTGCTGGGAATCATCCTTACGCTCCAGAATTGGGCGGCACGCCCCATTACCTATGCAAAGCTGGCCAACCACGGCGCAAAGACCTTCGCCTCCACCACGATGATCTACACTGGCCTGACTATTCTGGCGTTCATGCTCTTCCATGTCTGGTCCGTCCGCATCTCACCGAGCGAAGGGACACCTGTCTTTGACCGTGTGAAGCACGATCTGACCATTCCCTTGTTCGCGTGCATCTACGCCGTTGGACTGGTGGCCGTGGGACTGCACCTATCACACGGGGCCTCAAGCTGCCTGCTGTCGCTCGGGCTGCGCCACCAATTGCACGATCCGTGGGTGGACCTCTTGGGCAAGGTTGCGGCCACGGTCATGGCGCTGGCCTTCGGCACGATTGTCTTCTGTTTCCTGTTCTTTGGCGGGCCGACCGCGAGCTTGCGTATAGACAAGAGCCGGGAACAGGAGGGGCGAGTGACCGAAGCGCAGGTAAACGCGGGCGGGGCGGCGGACAGAAAGGCCTGCCCAGGCTTGCGGGTGGCGGAGGGGAATGGGCCGTGATTGCGCTGGATGCCAAAATCCCGGACGGGCCGCTCCCAGAGAAATGGGAGCGCCATCGCGGCAGACTCAAGCTGGTCAGCCCAGGCCACAAACGCAAGTATCACGTCATCATCGTGGGCACGGGCCTGGCGGGCGCTTCGGCCGCCGCGTCGCTGGCGGAACTGGGCTACAATGTATCGGTCTTCTGCCTGCATGACAGCCCGCGCCGCGCTCACAGCATCGCTGCGCAGGGCGGCATCAATGCGGCCAAGAACTACGCCAACGACAGCGACAACATCTTCCGCCTCTTCTACGACACGATCAAAGGGGGCGATTACCGTTCCCGCGAGGCCAATGTTTTTCGCTTGGCGCAGGTGAGCGCCGCCATCATTGACCAATGCGCCGCACAAGGAGTGCCGTTCGCACGCGACTACGGCGGGATGCTGGTCACGCGTTCCTTCGGCGGGGCGCAGGTCTCCAGAACGTTTTACGCGCGCGGCCAGACGGGCCAGCAGCTCCTCTTGGGGGCCTACGGTGCGCTGATGCGCCAGGTCAAGGCTGGCCGCGCCAAGATTTTCCCCAGGCGCGAAATGGTGGACCTGGTCGTGACGGAGGGCCGCGCCGGCGGGATCGTGGTGCGCAATTTGGTGACGGGCACCCTGGAGTCCTATGCCGGGGACGCCGTCGTCCTGGCGACGGGCGGCTACGCCAATGTCTTTTTCCTCTCGACCAACGCGCTCGGTAGCAATGTGTCCGCGATTTGGCGGGCACACCAGCGCGGCGCGCTGTTTGCGAACCCTGCGTTCACGCAGATTCACCCCACCTGCATCCCACACTCGGGCGACTTCCAGGCGAAGCTGGTGCTGATGAGCGAAAGCCTGCGGAACGATGGCCGAGTGTGGGTGCCGCGCCAACCCGGGGACAAACGCGTACCCAACGAGATACCCGAGGCGGAGCGGTCCTACTTTCTCGAGGAGCGCTATCCGCGCTTCGGGAACCTGGTCCCGCGGGACGTCGCCAGCCGCAATGCCAAGGCGGTCATTGACCGCGGGCTGGGTGTCGGGCAGACGGGCGTGGCGGTGTACCTGGACTTCGCCGAGGCCCTCGCCCGCGAAGGCAGGCAGGTCATCACGGAGCGTTACGGCAACCTTTTCGATATGTATAGCAAGATTACTGCCGAAGATCCCTATCAGACACCCATGCGCATCTACCCCGCCCCGCACTACACCAT
This sequence comes from Planctomycetota bacterium, assembly GCA_050010835.1. Taxonomy (GTDB): domain Bacteria; phylum Planctomycetota; class SZUA-567; order H5-PLA8; family H5-PLA8; genus JAPLOD01. The sequence continues at coordinate 7,954 of JBEKKG010000056.1, read as the reverse complement.
GGGCGGGTTGTGGGTGGACTACAACCTGATGACCACCATCCGGGGCCTGTTCGCCATTGGCGAGGCGAACTTCTCCGACCACGGCGCGAACCGTCTGGGCGCCAGTGCGCTGATGCAGGGCCTGGCTGACGGCTACTTCGTCCTGCCTTACACTCTGGGCGGCTACCTGGCGGAGGTTGCGCCCGCGGCTCTCGTGACTACCGGGCCGGACTTCGCTGCGGCGATTGCCCATGCCGAGGGGCGCCTCGGAAAACTGGCGGCGTTGCGCGGCCAGCGGCCGCCTCAGGACTTCCACCGCGAGTTGGGCAAGCTGCTGTGGAACAACTGCGGGATGAGCCGCAACGAGACCGGGCTGCGGGAGGCGCTGGGCAGGATCCCGGAACTCCGCGCGGCATTCTGGCGAGATGCAGGTGTGCCAGGCACGAGCGCCGGCTGCAACCAAGTCCTGGAACGCGCAGGCCGCGTGAGCGACTACCTGGAGTTCGCCGAGCTGATGGTCCTTGATGCCCTGGAACGAAAGGAGTCTTGCGGGGGCCATTTTCGCGAGGAAAGCCAGACCGATGAGGGCGAGGCGTTGCGGGACGATGCCAATTTCTGCTACGTGGCGGCTTGGGAGCACAAAGGCATGGGCCGGACGCCCGTGCTGCACAGGGAGCGGCTGGCGTTCGAGTCGCTGCTGCTGTCGCAGAGGAGCTACAAATGAAGCTCACGCTTAGAGTCTGGCGGCAAAAAGACTCCCGTGACAGGGGGCATTTCGAGACCTACGCAGTTGCGGACGTTATCCCCGAGATGTCCTTTCTCGAAATGCTGGACAAGCTCAACGAGGACCTCGTGCGCCGGGGTGAGGACGCGATCGCCTTCGACAGCGATTGCCGCGAGGGCATCTGCGGCACCTGTTGCATCGCGGTGAACGGCCGGGCCCACGGACGGCAGCACGGCGGCACGATCTGCGAACTGCGCATGCGGGTCTTCCGCGACGGCGAAACCATCACGGTCGAGCCGTTCCGCGCGCGCCCATTCCCAGTGGTTAGAGACCTGATGATTGACCGCAGCATCCTGGACACGATCATCCAGGCCGGCGGCTACGTCTCCGTCAACACGGGCGCGGCCCCCGATGCCAACACCATACCTGTGACCAAAGACGATGCCGAGCGGGCCATGGACGCGGCGCAGTGCATTGGTTGTGGCGCCTGTGTGGCCGCTTGTCCCAACGCCGCCGCCATGCTCTTCACCAGCGCCAAGATCGGGCACTTCGCCGCGCTGCCGCAAGGCCGCGTGGAGTGGCGCTATCGAGTGCTGGAGATGGTTGAGGCCATGGAGCGCGCCGGCTTCGGCAACTGCTCCAACCACGGCGAGTGCCAGGCTGCCTGTCCCAAGGAGATCAAGCTCACCAACATCGCGCAGATGAACCGCCAGTTCATTTTCTCATCTGTGTTCACCAAACGGGGGAGCGCGGAAGCGTCATGAAGATCCACGAGTACCAGGCGCAAGCCCTGCTGAAGGAATTTGGCATCCCTGTGCCCGACGGCTGCGTCGCGGCCACGCCCCAGGAGGCCCTGGAGGCGGCCCGGAAACTCGGCTGTCCCGTGGTGCTGAAAGCCCAGGTGCACGCGGGCGGGCGCGGCAAGGCCGGCGGCGTGCGTGTGGTTGAAACCGAAGCGGCGGTCCTGAGCACGGCGGAAGCGATCTTGGGTCTGACCATCAAGGGGCTGCCGGTCCGCAAAGTGTACGTTGCTCGCGCGGCGGCCGTGCGCAGCGAGGCGTACCTGAGCCTGCTGATTGACCGGGCGATCTCGAAGTTGGTTTTCATTGGCTGCGCGGTGGGCGGCGTCGAGATCGAGGAAACCGCCAAGACCTCTCGCGGGCGGATTCATCGCCTGGAACTGCCGTCCAGGCAGGATGGCACGCAAGCGGCCAAAGACTACGCTGCTTTCGCACAGGAACTTTACAAAGAGCCGCGGCTGGCCGGAGAGGCCGCGGGGATCATGGCCGGCATGGCGCGCCTCTTCCGCGCCCGCGACTGCTCGCTGGTCGAGATCAACCCGCTGGCTGTGACCGGCGAAAACAGGTTGCTGGCGCTCGACGCCAAGATCCTGCTGGATGACAACGCGCTCTTCCGCCACCCGGACAACGCGGCGCTGCGGGACCCGGACTCCGAGGACCCCGTGGAAACGGAGGCGCGCGAGGCGGGTCTCAGTTTCATCGGGCTGGGCGGCACGATCGGCTGCATTGTCAACGGCGCCGGCCTGGCGATGGGAACGCTGGACACGGTCAAGCACTTTGGGGGCGAACCCGCCAACTTTCTCGACGTCGGAGGCAGCTCCAGCCCGCAGAAGATGGCCACTGCCTTCAGGATTATCCTCAGAAATCCGCAGGTGAAGGTCATGTTTATCAACGTCTTCGGCGGAATTACGCGTTGCGACGACGTTGCACGCGGCCTGCTGGAGGCAATGCAGGAATGCCGGCTCGCCGTGCCCGTGGTGGTGCGGCTGGCCGGGACGAACGAACAGGCGGGGCGGGACCTGCTGGCCGGCCAGAAGCTGCTGGTCGCCAGCACGCTTGAGGACGGTGCGCAAAAGGCCGTGGAACTGGCACACAAGCCATGAGCATTCTGATAAACGCGCAGACACGCGTCATCGTACAGGGCATCACCGGGCGGGACGGATCGTTTCACACCGCTCAGATGCTGGAATACGGCACAAAAGTAACCGGGGGGGTGACCCCGGGCAAGGGCGGGCAGCGCGTGCACGGCCTGCCTGTCTTCAACACCGTTGCGGAGGCGGTGTCGGCGACCGGCGCCACCGTGTCGGTGCTGTACGTGCCGGCGCCCTTTGCCAAGGCCGCGCTGCTTGAGGCGGCCGCCGCCCCGCTCGAATTGGTGGTCTGCATCACCGAGGGCATCCCCACGCTGGATGCGCTGGAGGCGCGGACCGCGCTGCGCCTGGCGGGAATCCGCTTCATCGGCCCGAACTGTCCGGGCCTGATCAGCCCGGGCCAGTGCAAGGTCGGGATCATGCCGGCCGCCATTCACAAGCCGGGAAGCGTGGGCGTGATCTCGCGCAGCGGGACGCTCACCTACGAGATTGTCGCGGCGCTCAGCGCGGCCGGCTTCGGCCAGTCCACGTGCGTCGGAGTGGGCGGCGATCCTATCATAGGCAGCCGCTTTGCCGACCTTCTGCCGCTGTTCGAGGCCGACCCTGGGACGGAGGCGCTTGTCATGGTCGGGGAGATTGGCGGCCAGGATGAGCTCGTAGCCGCCGAGTACTGGCGCACACGGATGCGCAAGAAGCTGGTGGCCTTTGTCGCGGGCCTCACGGCCCCCCCGGGCCGGCGCATGGGCCACGCAGGCGCGCTGGTAGGCGCCGCGGACGAAACGGCCGCGGCCAAGATCGAGAAACTGCGGTCGTACGGCATTCCCGTGGCACGCTTGATTAGTGAGGTGCCACAGGTTCTGCGGGGGAGTTAGGCGCTGTACCGTCGGCGTCCCGCCGGCCTTGGTGTTCCGCCTCCCCTTGAGGGAGGTGGCAGGGTGAGGGTGAGGGTGAGGGTGAGAGGAGAAAGCCATGGGTCTAATGACACTGGAACGGGCAGAGCCCGTCGTTGTGGCGGCTGAGCCAAAGAGAAGCGCGACCGCGAAACTCACGCTCGACGGCAAGACCTATGAACTGCCGATTGTTGTGGGGACCGAGAATGAACGGGCCATTGATATTTCGAAGTTGCGTGCCGAAACGGGCTACATAACTCTGGACCAGGGCTTCGGGAACACCGGCGCGTGCCAGAGCCGCATCACCTTCATTGACGGCGAGAAGGGCATCCTGCACTACCGTGGCATCCCCATTGAGGAACTCGCCGAGCACTCCACTTTCACCGAGACGGCGCACCTCCTCATGTATGGAGAACTGCCCTCGCACGCGCAACTCGAGCGCTTCTCGAACCGGCTCAACCGCTCCTCATTGATCCACGAGGACATGCTGCACTTCTTCACGGGCATCCCCAAGGGTGCGCACCCCATGGCGATTCTGACGACGGTGGTGGCGTCACTGTCGGCTTTCTACCCCGTGCCGGACGACCTCGATACAGAGGCCGAAGAGCAGGTCATCGCGAACTTGATGTCGCAGATCCGCACTATCGCAGCCTTCTCTTACAAGAAGTCCATCGGCGAGCCGATTGTGTATCCGTCCAACAAGCTGAAGTTCGTGGAGAACTTCCTGAACATGCTGTTCTCCTCGCCCGTGAAGGACTACCATCTGGACCCGGACATCGTGCGCGCCGTGGATCTCTTCTTCCTGCTGCACGCAGACCATGAGCAGAACTGCTCCACCTCGACGGTCCGGCTGGCAGGTTCAAGCCTGGCCAACATCTACGCCGTGGTCTCCGCCGCCATCTCTGCGCTGTGGGGCAAGCTGCACGGCGGCGCCAACCAGGAAGTCATCAACATGCTGTCCTACATTCGCCGGAGCGGGTGCCGGCCGGAGGACTTCGTGGCCCGCGCCAAGGACAAAAAGGAAAAGCTCATGGGCTTCGGCCATCGCGTGTACAAAAGCTTTGACCCGCGGGCCAGAATCATCAAGCAGCTCTGCCACCTGCTGCTCAAGAAACGCGGCGGGAGCGACCCGTGTTTCGAGATCGCCTTGAAACTGGAGGAAATCGCGCTCAAGGACGAGTACTTCCTGAGCCGGAACCTGTACCCGAATGTGGATTTCTACTCGGGGCTGATCATGAAGGTGGCCGGATTCCCGACCGATATGTTCACAGTGCTCTTCGCCATCGGACGCATGCCCGGCTGGCTGGCGCAATGGCGGGAGATGCGCCACGACCCGGTGTCAAAACTCGCCCGGCCGCGGCAGATCTACCAGGGCCCGGCCCAGCGCCACTACGTACCGATGGACGAGCGGCCATAGGTCAGGTCCATTTTACCTGCAAGACTCCCGGCTCTTTGGAGAAGTGCTGCACCACTTCCTGGGAAATCTTGAAGACTTCGGCCGGACGGACCCGAATCGCAAAGGTCATCGTGCGCTGCTGGTGTAGCGTGTCGTAGTCCAGGTCGAGGTCCTGGAGGGCCGCGCCCAGGCGCTGGAGTTGTTGCTTGATGCTCTCCTCGGTGGGCCGGGCAAACTCGGCGGTGATGGTGACGTGTCCATACCAATCGCTCTTCAGGTACTTCTCGAAAACGGAGATGCCGATGAGGGTGAGCAGAGCAATGCCCAGGCCGATCAGCCCCAAGAATATCTTCCCGCCGCCAAAAGCCAGGCCCAGCACGGTCACGAACCACAACATGGCCGCTGTCGTCACGCCGCGCACCACGTGTTCCTGGCGCATGATGGTGCCGGCGCCAAGGAACCCGATGCCGGTCAGCATCCCCGCAGCCAGGCGGCCAGGGTCGGCCCGCCACGCCACTTCGGGCACGAAATTGAGCTCGGCAAGTTGCTCGGACAAGATCATGCCCAAGGCCGCCGCCACACACACCAGAATCATGGTCCGCAGCCCCGCCGTGCGGCCGTGACTCTCGCGGTCCAGCCCGACGACCACCCCCGTCAAAAACGCCAAGCTCACTCGGACGAGGATTTCCTTCTCGGTTATCATGCGCCTGCCTCCTTGGTGCACAACCCGAACCGCCCGCCCAACTCGCGCCACACGTCTGCGCTGACCGCTTGCGAGACAGCTTCCACGTCTCTGACGGCCTCGTCCGGTGTCTGCATGCCCAACAAGGTTGAAGCAATCCGCTGTTCGCGCAAGCAAAATTGCAGGTTCAGTGCCAGCAAGCTTACGCCGTGCGCGCGCGCGAACTCCCACAGCGCCTGCGCACGCCGGATTTCCTCCGATTCGTGCGCATACGGACGGACTGCCAACGGTCCGGGCGGCGCCCCACGCGGTTCATCCCCGCCCAGCAGGCCGCCCAACACCGCCATACCGTTGTAAACACCTACTTCCCGTGCGGCAGCCGGCTCAAGCACGCCCCGGACCGCGTCTTGGCACAGCAGGTTGAAATCGCGATAGGTCAGTGACACGTCGAATTGTCCGGTCTCGATGCAGCGCTGGTGCAGCGCATGTTCGCGCACGCCCAGCCCGATGGCGCGGACCAAGCCCTCGGTTTTAAGCTTCTGCAGTTCCTCCAGCGCGCCACCGGGGCTGAGCACCGGTGTCAGATCGTGCGGATCATGGACCAGGACGATGTCCAGGTAATCTGTTTGCAGCAGCTTCAGACTCTCCTCGACGCTGCGCCGTGTGCCGGCTGCCGAATAATCATGCGGCTGCGTGCGCGTGCCGGTCTTGGTGGAGAGGACCAACTCCTCGCGCTTGCCGCCGCCGGACAACCACTCGCGGAGCGCCAGCCCCACGCGCCGTTCGCTCTCCCCGTAAAGCGGCGCGGTGTCCACGGCCCGGATGCCAAGCCTCAGCGCGCGCAGCACGGTCGCCACGGCCACTTCGTCGCTGAAACCCTTGGGCGTCCGGCCCAGCCACGCGCCACCCAGCCCCAGCGGAGTAACCTGTATGTTGGTGCGCCCCAGCCGCCGTTTTTTCCACAGTTCGACCCAAGTGTTCCCCCTGCCCTCGCGGGAGGGGGCAGGGGGAGGGCTTTCCATGGATGAATCATTCTTCATTCTTTTTCGAGCATCCTTTCGGAGTTCTTGAAGAGTCTGGCGGGATCGCACTCTTCAGGAAGTTTGATGACGCCGCTCTTGGCGTCATATTCCCAGGGCGTGCCAAAGGGGCTGATAGTCGTGTTCAGCTTGTTCCCCAGCGCGCCGGTAACCGCCGGCGCTGGAGGGTTGCCGGGTTGGCTGTAGAATTCCACGGCGTAGTTGTGCAGTTCGAGCAGGTCATCGGGCGGCTTGCCATTGTGGTCGCCGCGGTAGAAGTCAATCAGTCCGGCAAGGATGCTGGCGGCGATGATGGCCTTGCGTGCCTGCACGCCCAAGGAGGCCACCTGGCCCGTCAGCGGGTCGTACTTGATGGGGTAGCCGTACCCATCCAAGGGCCAGCCGGTGTTGTCGCAATAAACCGGCAGGCTCTTCACCAAGCCTGCCACAAGCGGGCGCAGATCCGCGGGGAAGGGGGAGTGTTTCATTCCAGTTAGTTCACCAAGCCAAACCGGGTCGCTGTGAAGGAGTTGTGCCGCGGGACTAACTTCTTTGAAACACTCCCGGCGCGCCTTGTAGGCGGCTACCGCATCCTGAAGACAAGTGACCCGCCACAGGCTGTCTGCGGAGAGGAACTTGCGGGCCGCGTCAGCGCGCATGGCCATCGGGAGGTTGCGATCTTTAGCGCGTTTCAGGAGCAGTCCGCGGCCTTCCGCATAGTATTCAGGACCCGACTCCAACGCCAACAGCCCCGTCAGCCTCTCAAGTTCCTTGACCTCCACGCTCGTAGCAGCGCCAGGAGACAGTTTGCTCAGCCTGGCGGCGGTGTCCTTGAACCATTCGACGGCGCGGTGGGAGTAGTCCTCGCGCAACCGCTCGTCCTCGGGCGGAAACACGAATAGCCTCCCGGCTTCATAAGGCAGGCGCCAGTTGCCGGGGTTATTGAAGATGGCCTTGATGTAAAAGCGTTCCACCGCATAGCGGTCGGGTTCCAGCGCGGACAGCACCTTGCCGGCGTTGATCTCCGCCTCGACCCAGTGCGGGTCTGTCTCGAGCATGTTTTCGTAAATCCGCAGCAACAGCTCGAATTTGCGGCCGCGCCGGAATGAGCTGGAAATGTATTGCAGGCTGGTCAGCCACAGGTAGTCGCCCGCCAGGCTGGCGTTGCCCAGAGTCAGGTAGGCCAGCGAATTGCCTTCGGGCAGGTACATGTACTCCGCGCGCAGCACCTCTTCTTTGTTTTTGTGAGCGGCGAGCCGGCGGATGGCTCTCTCGTAACGCTTGTCCTGATCGGCAATAAAGCCCCGCCGGTCGTCTACCTTGACTTGCTGGCTCACGCAGCACAGCACCAGCAAGCCGATCGCGCCAAGATG
>JBEKKG010000055.1:0-14846 GCA_050010835.1 Planctomycetota bacterium | reverse complement strand
TCAAGAATTGGGTCGCTGCGGACGAGAACGGCGTGGCGCGCGGACAGCAGTTCAACACCTACGATACCTCGGTCGTCGGGCCGAACACGTTCATCGGCAGCCAATTCCTGGCTGCCCTGCGCGCCTCCGAGGAAATGGCGAAGGTCTGCGACGATCCGGCCTCAGCCGAGCGCTGGCACAGCCTCTTCGAGAAGTCTTCCGCCGCTTACGCCAGCGAGTGCTGGGACGACGAGTACAAGTACTTCGTGCAGCGCATCCCCCAGGGCCAGCGCGCCAGCGATTACGGCAACGCCTGCTTCGTGGACCAGGTGCTCGGCCAGTGGTGGGCCTTGGTGAACGGCCTGGGCTACGTTTTGCCGCAGGACAAAGTGGATGCTTCCCTGGCCGCCATCGCCAAGTGGAACATGGTTGGCGACATGTCGCTCTACAAATACCACTATGAGAAGCCGCGCATCTTCATCTGGGGCCCCGGCAAGGGCCTGCTGATGTGCTTATGGCCGCGCGGCGATTACATCCCCAAGCCCATCCTGTACCGCGAGGAAGTCTGGACGGGCTGCGAATATCACGCCGCGGCCTCGATGATCTGGGAGGGCTTGCTGCCGGAAGGCTTGGCCGTCGTCAAAGCCATTCACGAGCGCTACAACGACGGCGTGCGCTGTCCCTGGAACGAGATCGAGTGCGGCGATCACTACTCGCGCGCGATGTCGAGTTGGTCGGTGCTGCTGGCCTGCCAGGGCTTCTCATACGTCGGTCCGCGCGGGCAGTTGAGTTTCAACCCGCGCGTGCTGCCTGAGAACCACAAGTCGTTCTTCTCGGGCGCGCAAGGCTGGGGCCTGTTCACTCAGAAACGCAAGGCGCAAGAGCAGCAGAACACGCTGGAAGTCAAGTGGGGGCAGCTCCGCGTAACGGAACTGGCCTTCGGCCTGCCCGCGGGCGTGGAAAAGGCGCAGGCTTCTTTGAAAATCGGGAATGCGCAGGCCGAGGCCAAGGCGCGCTTTGTGGGCGGCAAGATGGTAATCACCCTGGACCCGCCGCAGGTCCTGACGGCGGGGTCAACGTTGCAGGCGGTGACGCGGTGGTGAAAGAACTTCGTTGTAGCGCAGACTTCCAGTCTGCCGTATCGCGGGCTTCCAGCCCGCAGACGTTTCTTACTTCTGGTGCCGCCCCGAGTTATCCACGGCCTGCCGACTGGAAGTCGGCGATACAGCAGGTTGGAAACCTGCGCTACGGCCTCTCTGCGCCATTATTGACATGTATGTCATACTGGAGTAATCTGTCATAGAGGAGCGTGCGATGGCGAGGCGGACCATGATTCGCAACGAAGGGGAATATCGGGAAGCGGTGCGCCGCCTTGCCGAAGAGAGGGCGCGCTTGGCCCAGCAGCGGGTGCGGCTGAAGGCGCAGGGCCTGACCGCCAAGCAGATCAAGCACGCGCTCGACCCTTTCAAATCCTTTCACCTGCAATTGGTCGAAGAGGTTGAGAGCTACGAACGCCTTAAGCGCGGCGATGTTGAGGAAGTGACCAACCTGCATGGCCTCGGCCGTGTTTTGGTCGCCCTGCGCATCGCCCTGGGCCTGACGCAACGCGAACTGGCGAAGCGTTTGGAAATTGACGAATCCCAAGTCTGTCGTGATGAGCGCAACGAGTACCACGGCATCACCGTTGAGCGGGCGAGCCGGGTGCTGGACGCGCTGGGCGTCAACGTGCGCAGCGCGGTCCGTCTCGAAGCCACAGGCCGCGGACGTTCTGCCGCCCTAGCCGGTGCGTAGGCCAACCGGTCGCGCTGACCGCCATTTCCGGGAAAACGCGAGTTCTTCACATGAGCAAGGAGCGGAGAAGAGTTTCGTGAACGTCCCCGAAATCCCAGATTCGAACTGTTTTCCCCCGCTCAATCAGGTAGATATTATCGTCATCTTGCGCTGGAGAAATAGGAGGAAGGCGCTAAACAGATACTCCGGAGGTGCTTCATGGGACAGAATGCGACAACAGGAGCCATTGGACGACTGTACGGGATACAGACCATTCAGGCGGCCGCCGCCCGGTTCAGGTTATTGTCAATCGATCGGACTCAATCCACCAATCAGCGGATCGTGCTCATGAACAACGCCACGCGCTGGCGGTTCTGGCTGAAGACCGGCCGCTCCACTCCAACGTTCAGCGTTGCCTGTCTCAACAATTACAAAGTCGTCCTGGTCATCGAAGCTACAGGCACGATCTGGCGAATTGATTCCGCCACCATCCTTGCCCAGCCTCAAAGAGTTCCGTCAAGGAGCAGCGGCCACGGCCCAAAGAACTCCCACGTTCAGTTGCCCATGCGGTTCATTAAGCAATTTGGTACAGTAGTGACGCCTGCTACGTTCGTGGGGCCGTAGACGGGCATGCGCCAGAGGCCAGACGCATTTCCTCTCGTGACTTCTGCCAGCCAGCCTCTACAATCCGGCCTTCTTTGGCCTTGCGGCGCGTGAGGGGCTTTCCCGCGTTCTGACGGACTTCGCTTTGGGATTCTGTGGGATTCTGGGGACACCATACGCAACTAGAAAATGAAATTTATTGAGTATGGCGTCCCCAGAATTACCCCAGTGGGGTGGCTATGCTCCCACAAGAGTGGTAGCTGCCGCTGCGTTTGTCTTATCCCCTATTCGTTGATCTTACGAAGAATGTGATGTGTTTTGCTGTTCGGGCTTGATAAAAGCCAGGCTTCGCACTTTATTTCATCATCATTCATATTGGTAATGACATATTTATTCCCTGATGACCATAGAACTATGACGTGGCCATCCTCAACACTCCATTTTCCTGGATTCTGCATTGCACCTGCTAATGTCATTGCGGTGCCATCGGCCATAAATGTAACTGTGGCTTTGTAGGGATTCTCGACAGTGCGAAGATCCCATTTACCTACCAATGTTGTAGCTATGGATTGTAATGTAAGTTTAGTGATCCTTTCCTTCACCTTCATTGCGTTGTCAAAATCACCCTTCTTCGTCAACTCGGCCAATTGAGTCTTCAAAGCCGCAAGAAACTTCTCCTTAACAGTATTGACTTTCTTATCATAATCCTTCTTCAACGCCTCCAGAGAAGCGTTATACTCCTTTTCAGCAGGAGAAATGACATCCTCGCCTGCCAAGACAAGACCACAAAACAGGAACATCAGCCCCCACCGCGTGAAAATATTCATTGCCATTATCTCCGGGAGTTCCGGTGACGTGCACGAAACGCTCCTGGCTCTGGGTTCCAGTGCCCAGCCTCACGCCCTGTTCTGGCGATCCTTTCTATCTCCCTGATTCTTCCCGCCAGAAAGGGAAGTCAAGGTGCTGCGCGTCATCAATATCGTACACGGGGCGGGCTTTGTACTGCCCGACAGGCTTGGGTACAGGCAGCAGCTTGACCATTTCACCATCCGGGCCGGCGACAACGATCTCTTCGTGGGAGGACGAAACCTGTTCAGCCATTTCCCCCAAAGACCGCTGCCGGGCTTCTGCCATCGAGACGCGCACCATTTTTCACCAGCCTCCACACACCATTGTACCCCATATCTTCGCCGCAGGGCAAGTGGTTTGAAGAATAACGCCACCAGCCGTTGTTTCCTTCACACCTTGTGTACTGGCTTGCCGTTGGCCGGCTTGCCGTTCCGTGTAGCGGGCTTAATCCTCTTGCCCGCCTGCGCTTTCCCCATCCGAGCCCAGCGCCGATGGCCTCCTTCCTTTTCCCGTTGCCGCACCCAGGCGAACAGCTCGTCCGGTGTCTTGAAGCGCGCGAACAGTTCTTGGCGCACCCGGCGCAAACGCCGCAATTCTTCATTGTCCAGCGCTAACTGGCTTTCTTCTCGCATGTCAGTCTCTCCTCCGTATGTTCTCGCCCAACGCGACCTTCGGAATGCTCAGCGGAGACACGACCAACGGTGTCCTCAAGCCAAACGCCGCGCGGAACCGCGTCAGTTTTTCCTGTGCCTCCTCGCTTACCAAGTGGGCGCGATTCCAGGACAACAAGTAGTCTACCCTATGCACCGTGGCAAAAGCCAGATGAAAAGCGTCCCCAGGCACGGTCTCCGGGACAACGTGCGCGGCCAGAAGCTTGGTGAAAACGTCCTGCACGGCGGCAATGTGAGGCAAGTACGACAGTTTGCGAACTTCGGCCAACGCGCGTTCTTGGTAGTGGTAGTTACCTTCTGCGAGTTCGTCCTCCACCGTCTGCGAGGCAAAGAGCTTGAAGAAGGGGCGCTCTTTTTCCCACCATTCGCGCGTCGCGAGTTGCATCTTGAGCACCTCAGGATCGGAGCCGCGGTAATGCAGCAAGGAGATAATGTTGGCATCAACATAGTTCGTTGGCTTGATCATGCTTTTAACTCAAACACCTGTTGGCTGCCATTCTGCCTCTTCGTTTCACTTCTTGAACGCCCCCTCAATCTCCTTGATGCCCACGCCCAGCACCGCCTGCGCGATGGCATCCAGTTGCTCCGCCGGCCCTTGCAGGTGGATGGTGCGGTGGACGTGTTCCAGGGTCTTGCCCGGCTCCAGGGCCGCGGCGGGCGAAGAGGACTCGATCTCATAGAACGGGCCCATCGGCTTGACGCCCGGCGCAGGGGGGCCGTCGTTGTAACTGTTGGCCGTGTCGCCGGCGAAAGGATCGTCCTGAATCTTCCACATCGAGTTCACGTAGTCAGTGCGGCCGGGGTCGAAAGTGAACTGGGCCAGCGTCAGCACCTTGCCGGCGGAATCGTAACTGCCGAGCACCGCTTTGCAGCGCTTGGGGTTGACGCCGATCTTGCCGCGGCACTTGCCGTCAGCGGAGAAGAAGACCACGTTCTCCTTGACGATCAGGCGCTCAGGCGGCACGCGGCCGAAGTAGTCCGCATTCACCTGCGGGCCCAGGTCTTTCTCCGCGCCCGGCTTGATCGGCACCACTATCGTCGTCGTGGGCGACGGGTTGAACATGCACAGAATCCAGATGGAGAGCTGCCCGGTGTCCTTCTTCCACGCTTCCTTGCCCGCATTGGTGATGCGGTTGACGGACTCGAAGGCCGCCATCTTCACGCCGCCGGCCTTGGGTACGCCGAGCTTTGGCCAGACTTCATCCGGGGCCAGCAGGCGAATCTCGCGGCTGATGTCCACGTCGAACTTGGTGCCGCTGTAATTGACGAATTGGCATTTGCGGCTGAACTTGGCGCTCTCGGCGCTCTTGCTCACGACCTCGAACGGTTCGGTGTCAATCGCCGCGGGGACGTACCAGTGGGCCAGATCGAAGGCCGCGCCTTTGGCGAAGAAGATCGAGAACTGCCCGCCTTCCGGCCCCATCCAGAAGCGCTCCTCGCCGCCCAGCGGGTTGAAGTGCTCCAGCTTCTTGCCCGAGGCGATAAGCTCGCGGTTGATCCAGCCGAAGCTCGCGCCCTGCGTGCCCGCCGCCGCGCTGGTCATCACGCGGCCTTGCAGGCCCGGGCTGACAGCCACTTGCGCCTGGCCCTCTTTGTCGGAGAGCACGAGGATGTCCATGTGCTTCTTCAGGAACTGCACGTCATCGCCAAACGTCGCTGCGCCTTTCTTCATTTCCCCCTCCCCTTTCTGCTCTTGCTCGCACCCGCCCAGAAAGACCATCAGCAGGATGGCCAGGACCGTTGTGGTGCAGGCGTCTCGCCTGCATACCGCTGTTTCGTTGCGTTTCATGCCGCCCCCTCCTTGCTAAAACCAAGCCCCATGTGTTCGCTCTGTGCCATTCTGACGCAAGCGGGACGCTTGCGCTACAACTTTTCGGGCATACGGGACGCTTGGCATCCTGGGAGCGCGGGCGTCTCGCCCGCCTTTCTCGCGGCATTCATGGATTACTCCACGAAGGCGGGCGAGACGCCCGCGCTCCCAGGGGCGGGCAAGATGCCTGCGCTACTACTTCAGCCGGGCGCCTTCTTTGTTTGCGGCGCGGCCTTGCCCGAAAAGCTGGTCTGCCAGCACGCCGATCAGTATTACCGCGCCCATCACCGCGAAGTTCAGAGAGCTGGGGATGCCCAGCAGGTTGACCAGATTCTGCAAGACCTGGAGTAGAGCCGTGCCGATCACAATGCCGATGACGGAGCCTTCGCCGCCACTGAGACTGCAGCCGCCCAGCACCGCGGCAGCGATGCCGTAGAGTTCGTAGAAACTGCCGTGCGAGTCGGGCGCAATGGAATTGGTGTAGAAGGCGATGATGATCCCGGCAATGCCCGCCAGCGCCATGCAGAGCACGTAGGCGCTCGCAATCAGCAGGCGGCTGTTGATGCCCGAGTAGCGCGCCGCGGCCTCATTGCGCCCCACGGCGAACAGATACCGGCCATAGACCGAACGGTGCAGCGCCACCCACATGAGCGCCGCGATCACACACAGCAGGACAAAAGGCATGGGCACGCCGTTCTCGCCGCCCAGCTTGTAGCTGGCCATGTCGCGCAGCAGGCCGCAGGGTTCCTCCGCGAATCCCTTGGTCTCGTCCTTGGCGATGAAGCGCGCCAGGCCGCGGTAGAAGAGCAGGCCGCAGAGCGTGACGATGAACGGCTGCAAGCGCGCTTTGGTGATCAACAGGCCGTGCAGCGCGCCCAAGGCCATCGAGCCCAGCACAATGGCCAGGGCCGCCAAAGCCCAGGGCCAGTGCCACTCGCGCAGCATGATGGCCAGCATCACGCCCTGCAAAGCGAAGACGGAGCCTACGGACAACTCGATCCCGCCGGTGATGATGACCGCCCCCAGGCCGAGGCTGAAAATGCCATACATGCCGATCAGCCGCGACGTGTTCTGCAGATTGGCGGCGCTCAAGAAGCGTGGGTTGAGCACCGACACGACGATGCACAGCACCAGCAGCAACACAAAGATGCCAAGTTCCTTCTTCATCTGCTTCCCCTACACCGTGGGGCGACTTGCCAAGTCGCCTGGGCGATTCAGCGAATCGCCCTACGCGGCCGCGGTCTTGCCGACTGCCAAGTGCATGATGGCCTCTTCAGTGAACTCAGCTCGGTCCAGAAAGCCTGTGATCGCGCCTTCGTGCATGACGGCGATGCGGTCGCTGACACCCATGACCTCTTCCATGTCGCTGGAAATCATGATGATGGCCACGCCGTTGTCAGCGAGCGTGCGCATGAGCCTGTAAATCTCGGCCTTGGCGCCGACATCAATGCCACGGGTCGGCTCATCGAAAAAGAGGACGTTGGGCTGCAAGGCCAGCCACTTGGCCAGCACGACTTTTTGCTGGTTGCCGCCGCTGAGATTCATGGCCCGCGTCTCGATGCCCGGCGTCTTGACCTTCAGCGCGCTGACCTGGCGTTCGGCCAATTCGGCTTCCCGGCCGCGGCGCACAAGGCCCAGGTACGCCAGGGCGCGCAGCCCGGGCAGCGTGATGTTCTCGCGCACGGTCATGCTGGTGACGAGGCCGAAATGCCGGCGGTCTTCGGGGATGAGGTAGATTCCGGCCGCTATGGCGTCGCGCGCGGAATTGATCGGGACAGGAAGGCCATCCAGCAGCACTTCTCCGCCGAGCGGCCTGTCCACGCCGAAGATGGCCTGCGCCATTTCCGAGCGGCCGGCGCCCACCAGCCCGGCGAAGCCGAGGATCTCGCCGCGCGCCACGCTGAAACTCAACTGGCGGTGCGGATAAGCAGCGGTCCGCAGCCCGCGCACCAGGAAATAGTCCTGCTGCTGCGAACCCTTGCCGGTTACGTACAGGTCCTTGAGGTCGCGCCCGACCATCAGGCGCACCATGTTCCCGTGGTTGATTTCCTCACGCCGCAAAGCCCCTGCGTTCTGGCCATCGCGCAGCACCACGACGCGGTCCGCACACTGCTCGACCTCCGCCAGGCGGTGGGAAATGTAAATCACGCTCACGCCCTGCGCGCGCAACTCCTTGACCGTGGCCAGCAGGCGCCCGGTTTCGGAAAGGGTGAGGCAGGACGATGGCTCGTCCATGATCAGGACGCGGGCGTTCTGCGAGAGCGCCTTGGCGATCTCGACCAGTTGCTGTTGGGCCTGGGAAAGCTCCCGCAGCGGAGTGCGCGGCGAAAAGTCCAGGCCCACGCGCCGCAGGTGTGTTTCGGTATCGCTGTGAATGCGGGCCAGATTGATCAGACGGAGCGGCCCGCCCCAGAGCGGCTCGCGGCCCAGGAAGCAGTTGGCCGCAATGTCGAGATTGTCCAGAACGTTCAGCTCCTGGTGGATGAAGCCGATGCCCAGCGCGAGGGCGTCCGCGACCGAACGGATCGCCGCTTCCCGGCCCGCAATCCTGATTTTCCCGGCACTGGCCTGGTGCACGCCGCCCAGGATGTTCATCAGCGTGGATTTGCCCGCGCCGTTTTCGCCGATCAGCCCGACGACTTCGCCCGGAAAGACTGCCAGGCTGACGTTGTCCAGCGCCGTAACGCCGGGGAAGCGTTTGGTGATGCCTTCCAGTTCGAGGAGCGGCTCGGCCATGCTAACACGCCTCATTCACCACAGAGACACAGAGGCACAGAGAAAAGATTTCGGATTGTGGATTGTGGATTTTGGATTGCCGAAACATGGTAAACGGTCCAGTTTTTGCCCTTCTTTGTGCCTCTGTGTCTCTGTGGTAGATGTTACTTCTCCCGCCCGCGCAGCTTGTTGATCTTCGCGATAAAGGCCTCCACGTTGTCCTTCTGGATGCTCAGGGTGGGGATGAAAAGTTGCTTGCCGGCGGGGATGGCGGACTTGTCGCCCGCGCAGACTTTGGCCATCAGCTTGATGGCCTGGTAGCCAAACTCGTAGGGCTGCTGGACCACGGTGGCGAAGATCGCGCCGTCCTTGACTCCCGCCAGAGTTTCATCCTCCTCGTCGAAGCACACGATCTTGATCGCGCCCGTCTTGCTGGATTCCTTGACGGCGTTGAGGATGGCAGGGCCGTTGTAGCTCCACAAACCGATCAGGCCGGCCACGTCCGGGTACTTGACGATGGTGTCCAGGACATTGGCCTTGGCGCGCACGCGGTCAATGTCGTCCGTGCGCACGTCGAGAATCTGGACTTTCGAATCCTGCAGCGCTTCCTTGATGCCCGCGAAGCGGTCCTTGGCGTTCTGCGCATCCATCGTGCCCACGAAGAACATGATCTTCCCGCCATCGGGCAGGGCCTGCTTGATCAGTCCGCCAGCCTGCCGGCCCGCGGCCAGGTTGTCGGTGCCCACGTAGCAGGCGCGGTTGCTGGCGGGTGCGTCGCTGTCGTGGGTGATCAGCAGCGTCTGCCTGGCCACGTCGTTGAGCATCAGCGTCTGGTTGGCGGGGTCCTTGGGGCTGATCGCGATGCCATCCACCCCCTTGGCCAGCAGGTCGTCCACAATGCGCCTCTGCGTGGCTGCCGTGCCGTCCTGCGGCATCTGGAATTCCAGCGCCACGTTGGGCAGCTCCCCGCAAGCCTTGTCGCAGCCGGCCCGCGCGATGGTCCAGAAATCAGAGGGGTTATTAGTGATGAAGGCGAGGCGCACTTTCTTCCCCGAGCCGCAACTGGCGAGCAAGCTCAGCGCCAAGGCGGCCACGGCGAATCCCAGCAGTTGCTTCGTCACAGGTGTTCTCCTTTGCACGATGCCTGAATGCGGCGCCAGTATCGCCCGAAGACCGGCAAAGTCCAGAAAAGACCGCTTGACAGAACAGCGCTCACCCTGAAAACTGCCCACTCACAGCGTGCAGTTCAACAGGGAACCCGAACACAAAGGATGGTACGCAATGGCAACACGCACTGGCAACTTTCCAATCGGCTTCCGGCGCGGCGGGGGCTGGCAGAAGGACCTGCCGGCTCTGGCGCACTGGGCCAAGAGCAGCGGCTTCGACTGCATTGATCTGGGCAAGGCCACGAAGGAAGACCTGAAGATACTCAGCGGCGCGGGCCTGAAGGTCGGTTCCTCCGATCTCATTGACATGGGCAATCTGATGGCCAATGACCCAGCCAAGCGCAAGGACGCGATCGCGCAGAACGTGGCGTACATCAAGGAAGCGGCCGCGGCAGGCGCGAAAGTCTTCTTCACCTGCGTCATCCCCGGCGACCCGGCCAAGAAACGCGCGGAGAACTACGCTCTGGCCGTCGAGAGTTTCCGGCCCGTCGCTGAAGCTTGCGACAAGGCTAAAGCCTGCCTGGCCATCGAGGGCTGGCCGGGAGGCGGGCCGCACCTGGGCAATCTGTGCTGCAATCCCGAAACCTGCCGCCGCATCATCAAGGACCTGGGCTGCAAGTCCGTGGGCATCAACTACGACCCGTCCCATCTCATCCGCATGGGGATTGATCACATCCGCTTCCTGCACGAGTTCGGCGCGCGCGTCTGGCACGTGCACGGCAAGGACACCGAGGTCATCCCCGAAGCCGTTTACGAATACGGCTTGTATCAAGGCAGCGCCTTGGCCAAGGGGCACGGGTTCGGCGAATACGTGTGGCGGTACACCATTCCCGGCCACGGCTGCGCGCGCTGGGGCGAAATCCTCAAGCTGCTGCATGACGCCGGGTTCCAAGGCGCGGTCAGCGTGGAACTGGAGGATGAGAACTTCAACGGCAGCGAACAGGGCGAGAAGGCGGGGTTCCTGCACTCGCTGGCGTTCTTGAAGGGAGTTTAACGAACTTCACCACAGAGGCACAGAGACACAGAGAAGGGAATGGTCAAAGGCCCGGCGCAGGCCGGGCCTTATGATTTTCAGGGCGTTTCATCGTTCGTCATCCAGCATTCAGCGTTTCCGTTCGCCTGCTAAGGCACGTAGGGAAAGTGTGCATCGATGAAATCCAGATAGCCCCGGATGCCCGCCACTTTGGTGTGCCGCTCAACAGACTTGACGATCTTCTTCAGCGCCTGCTGGACCTCCCATTTGGAGTGGTTGTGCGTGCTCAGGCAGAACCGCAGCGTGGCCTGGAGATGCGCTCCAAGCTCACTGGTCTGGAACTGGGCGCTCGGATTCCTTACCAGGCGGTCGAGTGTCAAGGTGACCACGCCGTCAGTGAGTTCAGGGTCTAAATGATAGTACCTCACGCTCTCCTCCTCGATTGCCATAAAAAGAGACATGAAACGGTCGTCCTGCGGGTCCACCGCTGAGACCCCTTGGCCTTCACCGTAAAGCTCCACGAGCGGTTTGAGCGCATACTGGGTTGTGCCGCCAGCGCCGGAGAGTTCGATCTCGCCTTTGGCCATATCCAGGAAGCGCACTCCTCCTCGCGTTTCGCCCACTTTGCTCTTGTCCACTTTCAGGACTTTGCCTATCAGTTCAGCCAGCGCCTGATCCATGTTGTTCCTCCGTTGCGGCGGTTGTGCCCGCCTCTGTTCAATCGCAAATCCTATTTCCCCGGCCTCTCCGGTCCCCGCCAGAGGTAGAGCAACACCACGACTGCCACGAAAGCAAGCATCGGCGCGGCCAGGGCGCTCGGCTGCACCTGGAAATGAATCGCCGCGTGGACGTAATGCGCGATGAACGAGCCCGCGTAGGCGCTGTTCGCATCCTGCTGCTCACGCAGCCATTGTTCCAGAGTGGTCAGCGGGCACGGCCGGTTGAACAGTTCCAAGGCGGCCACGCCCAGGCACAGCGCCAGATGGGTAATCCGGAACCAGAAGCGGCGTACGAAGGCCCAGCGGCGCCACAGCCCCGCCACAATCGCCAAAAACCCGCCCGCGATATACAGGACCACGAGCCCGTGCGCCAAGGCGCTGATGTCGGCCAGGATGCCGTACCACATGCTCAAGCGCTCTTGATGATCTGCACTACCTCCGCTTTGCGGGCCTCCATTTCCTCCCGTGAAGCCACGCTTTCCAGGTTGAGGCGCACCACCGGTTCGGTATTGCTCATGCGCAGGTTGAACCACCAGGAGCCGCAATCAATGCTGATGCCGTCAACCTTGCTGATCTTGCGGGCCTGGCCGGCGTATTTCTCCTCGGCCGCGGCCAGGACCTTGGCGGCGTCGCGGACCTCGAAGTTGATTTCGCCGCTGTGGTAGTAACGCCGCAGCGGCTTGACCAGTTCGCTCAACGGGGCGCCGCCCTGGCTGAGCAGACTCAAGATCAGGAAGAAGGCCGTCTCGCCGGAGTCGGAATAGAAGAAATCCCGGAAGTAGTAGTGGCCGCTGAGTTCCGCTGCCATCACGGCCCGCTCGCGCCTTAGTCCGGCCTTGATGTGGCTGTGGCCCACGCGCGTTTCCAGCGCCACGCCGCCGGCGGCTTGTATTGCCTCCGGCAGAGCCCGGGTGGCGCGCACGTCGTAGAAGACTTTGGCGCCCTTGTGGCGCTGCAACATTTGTTGGGCCATGAGGGCTCCTGCCACGTCGCCGGGCACGGCCGCGCCAGTCTCATCCACGAAGGCGATGCGGTCGCCGTCGCCGTCGAAAGCCGCGCCCAGGCTGCACTTCCCTTGCACGACCGCTTTCTGGAGAGCGACGAGGTTCTCCGCCTTGAGCGGGTTGGCTTCGTGGTTGGGGAATCGCCCGTCGGGCTTGAAGAAGAGCGGCAGGATCTTCAGCGGCAGGCCTTTCAGCATCTCCGGCAGAATGGCGCCCGCGACGCCGTTGCCCGTGTCAATCGCGACCTTCAGCGGACGCCGGATGTCCGCGAACTGCCGGCAGAGCTTGATGTAACCCGGCCGCAGGTTGCGGACGGTGACCTTGCCGCGCTTGCGGGCGAGCGGCGGCAGGTCGTCCTGGTAGAGCTTCTCGATGTCGCTGATGCCCGTTTCGTAGCTCATGGGCAGGGCGCCGCCGCGCGTGAACTTGAAGCCGTTGTACTCAGCCGGATTGTGCGAGGCGGTCACCTGGACTGCGCCCTGGAGTTGCTTGCCCAGCGCGCCCGTGGCGTAGTAAGTCATGGGCGTGGGGTTCATGCCCAGATCCACACAGTCGCAGCCGGCGGCATTGACGCCGGCCATGAACGCGGCGGACATGGCGGGCGAGTGCAGCCGCGCATCCCGCCCCACGGCGAGCGTGCGCGCCCGCAGGCAGGCCACAGTGGCCTTGCCGATGCGGTACGCGTCCCCTGTCGTGAGTTGCTGCGGCACCCTGCCCCGCACGTCGTAGGATTTGAAAATCCCTGCCATGTGGATTATACTCCTCTCTAAGGTAGCGCAATCCTCCGGATTGCGTCGCAAGCCGGAGGCTTGCGCCACACTTCAGCCAAGCGGGATTGGCTTGCATCCCGAGAGCGGAAGTTAAGAGCAAGCGGACAAAAGGCAAAAGAAAAAAACACAACATGAGCTTGAGAATTCTGCAACTGGCCGTGGGCGAGCTGGAGGCCAACTGTTACCTGCTGTGGCGCGAAGGCGGCAAAGAGGCCATCGTGCTCGATCCCGGCGCGGATGAAGACGAGATTCGCGCGGCCCTCCAGAAGCGCGGGCTGGTTCCGGCCGCCCTGGTGGTGACGCACTGCCACGGCGACCACATCGGCGCGCTCAAGGCCCTCAAAGCTGCCTATCCCGAGGCGCGCGTCTGTGTGCCGGAAGCCGAAGCCGCATGGCTCCAGCGGCCCACGCTGAACCTGAGCTACTTCTTCGGCGCGGCAGTCACCGGCCCCGACGCCGACCAGCTCGTGAAAGATGGCGACACGATTGCCGCCGCGGGACTGGAATTGCAGGCCCTCAGCGTCCCCGGCCATTCCCCCGGCAGCACGGCCTATGTGGTCAGCGACGGGGCCACGCCGCACGTCTTCTGCGGCGACATTCTCTTCGCCAACAGCATCGGGCGCACAGACTTGCCCGGTGGCGAGGGTGAGGAGGCCCTGGTCGCCAATATCCGGGAAAAACTCTTCGCCCTCGCGGAGGAAACCGTCGTCCACCCCGGCCACGGCCCTGAGACAAGTATCGGCAAGGAGAAAGAAGACAATCCGTTCTGTGGGGTGGACGCGTAGGCCAGCCGGGAGTCAAGAGGAAGAAGCGGCGGCGGTCATCACGGTTCTTGGGTAGCACTAGCGGCACCGCAATTCTGTGCTGGATATATCACGGTCCGTGCGCCATACTTATACTTGAATCAGGATCATGTGGGTGCAAGCAATATGCGGGCACTATCTACGTTAGCGCTCTGTCTTATCGCAACAAACTGGCTGTGCGGCGGTGAGCCCGGCAAGGGCGCAGAACAAAGCCGCGAGGCGCAGCGCCGCGCGGCGGAACGCCAGGTGCGTGCGAGCCTGGCCAAGGGCTATGCGGAAGCACGGATCAAGGCGCAGGCACAATACCTAAATGACTTGGCTGGCGCCTGCCATTGGTTGGCTGGTGCGCAGGCCCAGGCCGAGGCGCAGAAAGTCATCGGCGACATCGAGAAGGTTGACCCGAAATTCGGCCGGCTCCCAGACCTCCGGAAAGCAGTTGCCGGGATTGCCGCGCCGGCAGCCCTGGACGACGCCAAGAAGAAGGAACTGGCGACGCGGATAAAGAACGCCGCACAATCGCGGGTCAAGGGATTCCTCGAGTTGGCCAGCACCTGTTACCGCGCCGGGCTACTGGGGTTAGCATATGACTTAGTCTGGGATATCTTCGACATTGACCCAGACAACGGCTTTTTGTATGTCCATTGGAATGATGTCAAGGCGACAGACATCGAAACAGCAACAAAGATGATCGTCGGAAATTTCGAGAAGATTCTATCGAAGATTTTTTATTAGCCCCGCCTGCCGTTAGCGGCAAGCGGCGGGGGGAACAGAAGGAGTTTTAGCTATGGGTGGTCGTGTAGGAGGCATTTCCAGCAAATATTATTGGGAAACCGCGGGTATAAAAGTTTCCGGTGGTCAGAAGGTCAAATCCGGCACTATTTTAACCCGTCAAGGGAACCAATGGAAGCGCGGTCTTAATGTGATCGGCCGCAGTTCTTTGACGGCCGCGTGCGATGGCGAAGTCTATTTTACCCGCCGTAAAAACGGTTACAATAAAGTCATCACGCTCATTAA
>JBEKKG010000054.1:0-16561 GCA_050010835.1 Planctomycetota bacterium | reverse complement strand
CCCGAAGCCTCGGGACATAGCTCTCATTCTTACCATAAGTCCCATAGCATCTACCGGCGCGGTCCCCTGACCGCTTGCTTACGCGCGCGGCTCGGAGGTAGCATGGCCGTCCCGGCCATGCGCACGGGCGGGACGCCCGTGCTACGCCGCTTCCTTACGCGCGCGGCTCGGAGTTCTGCCCTTGGACCTTTCCCAGGACGGCGACGGTCTTCCCCGTGGCCACGTCCCACACCTTGACGGTTCCGTCGTCGCTGCCTGACAGCGCCAGGCGGCCGTCAGGAGAGAAGGCCACGCTGGTCACCTCGGCCTCATGCCCCTCGAACTTGCGCGCTTCCTGGCCGGATTCCAGGTCCCACAGTTTGACTGCGCCGTCCTGGCCTCCAGACAAGGCCCGCTGGCTATCCGGTGAGAAGGCCACGCTGGTGACTGCCTGGGCATGCGCTGGAATAACGAGCACTGGGCGCCAGGTGCGCCGATCCCAAAGCCTGATGGTGCGGTCCAGTCCGCCGGACAACGCCCAGCGCCCATCCGGCGAGAAAGCCACGCTCGTGACACCGTACTCGTGGCCGTCCAGGCTGAGCACAGGTTGGCCACTGGGCAATTCCCAAACTCCGACTTCCGGCCCGCTCCCGGCGGCGAGCACGTGCTGCCCGTCAGGTGAAATGGCCACCGCGGCCAGGCCCCCGACATCCGCGCTCTGTGCTTTGGGGAGGGGCGCGGGCGCCGGGGCGGGTGCGCTGTAGGGCTGCTCCGCGTGCTCGGTGACGCGAGCGCCGACCACGAGCGGGGCATCTATCTCTGGGACGATCTTGAGCGCGGAGTGGGTCTGGCGGTCATCTTTGCACACCAACACGACGCCGCTGTCACAGCCCGCGGCAAACCATTTTCCGCTGGCAGCGAACGCGACGCTTCTAACGGGCCCGGCTGTGTCCGCCACGCGCAGCCGTTCCTTGCCCGAGGCCACGTCCCAGCAGCGGACCGTCCTATCGTCCCCGCCGGAAATGAGCCAAGCTCCTTTAAGGGCGAAGGCTACCCCGTTGACTGCCCCAGCGTGCCCGCTAAAGGTGCGGAGTTCCTTGCCCGCGTTGCTGTCCCACAGGCACACTCTGCCATCTTCGCCCCCGGACGCACACTGCGCGCCATTCGGGGAGAACGCCGCACAACACGCTCCCCAATCGTGGGCCAGCAATCTCTGCAACTGCCTGCCCGTGCGGCTATCCCACAATCTGACCGTCGTGTCCGCACTGGCTGTCAGGATCTGCCCCCCGTCCGGAGAGAAGGCCACACCCCGCACCGCCCATTCATGCCCCTCGAAACTGCGCACCTCACGCCCTTCCTCCACGTCCCAGAGCTTGACTTCGCCAACGTCGCGCACGTTCGGATCGCCCGCGCCGGAAAGCACCCATTCTCCGTCAGGGGAGAACGCAATGCCCTTCCCTCCCCACGCGTGCCCCTTGAGCACCTGGCGGCAGCGCCCCCCGGGCAGTTCCCAGAGCCTGACAGTCCGGTCCTCCCCGCACGTCACCGCCAGCCGGCCGTCTGCGGACAGGGCGGTGCCAGTGACACTGCCTTTGTGCCCGACCAGGCGGCAGGCGGCCCTCATGCGGGCCACGTCCCACAGAATAGCCGTCCCGTCACTGCTGCCCGAAATGACCAGCAGGTCATCCGCCGAAATCGCCACGCTGTTCACCGCGGCTTTGTGGCCGGAGAGAAGCATGACGCTCGGACTTTCAAGCGGCGACCGGGCCGCTTTCTGACCCTCTTCCTGCCCGCCAGCAACATCGAGCGCGCCTGGCGCCCCAGGGTCAAGTGCCGGAGGGGCAGCATCAGCCGGAGCCGCGCCCACCAGCGGCGTGCCCTCGTATGCTGGGGCCATAACCTCTTCTTGCGATGCAGGGCGCTTCGCTGAATCGCCCGGGCGGCTTGGCAAGTCGCCCAACAGCCCGGATGCGGCGCGCGCAGGCTCAGCGCCTTCAGGCTTAGCCTGCGCCTCGGGCGGGGGTGGCCGCGCAGCCTCAGGCGCCGGGGAAACAGGCTGGGGCGCGAGCGGCTTTTCAGGCACGGGCAATGGGGCGGCGCCGCCCCCTTCCGCCGCTTGCTCCTTGGAGAACGGCTTGCGCAGAACCTGTTCCCTCCCCTGCACAATCCCCGGGGACTCTTCGGCTATTCGCGCTGGTGCAACGCCTTGAGGTGGCACAGGCTGTCCAGCCTGTGCAGCAGGCGCAACGCCTTGAGGCGAAAGCGGCGGCAAGCCGCCGCACTCCAAAGGCCGCGCAGCCTCAGGCGCCGGGGCAACAGGCTTGGGGGCGGGCGGCCTTTCAGGCACGGGCAATGGAGCGGCGCCTGCGGCGGCCCGCGCTGCCTGTGCTTTTGCGAACAGTTCGCGCAGGTCGAGGCCTGGCTCAACAATGGTCTTGAGCGACTCGTCTTCTACCTCTTGGCGCCTGGCTGTCGGGACTGCCTGCTGGCTGATGGGCGCGGTCGGACCGCCTCTTTTCTCATTCTCAACAGGAGGGGCTGGGGCAGGAGCCGTTCCCCTCTCCCATTGCGAGACAGAAGAGATGGGTGAGGGGGACGTGGCCTTCTCCCTTTGCGGGACAGGGGCGGCGGCGGCCTCCTTTTCGCTTCTTTCCTGGACCGCCGGGCCTTCGCCCTCTTTCTGCTTGTACTTCTCAGGAATGTCCATCGTCATGAAAACGGTAGTGTCATGATCCTTCTTTTTAGTCTCGGCCTGGGCCGGGGCGGCTTCAGGCGGAGCTGCCGGCGGGGCCGCGGGCGGCGGGGCCTGCGGCACTGGCTGGCCCAGTTCAAATAGCGGCCCTTGCGAGCCCAATTGCAGTTGGTCGCCAAGCCGCAACTGGGCCGCTCCCTGGATGCGCCGTCCGTTGACGAGGGTGCCGTTGGCACTGCCATTGTCGCGCAGCCAGATCTGCCCGTCCTGCTCGTAGATCTTGCAGTGAAAGGCGGCAACTTGCGGCTCGCGTTCCGAGTCAACGTACAGAGCATTGCCCAAGTCGCTGCCAATAGTTACCGGGAGGCTGTTGAAGCTTGCGGTCTTGCCGCGAAGGTAGCCAGTGCACCAGGTCAACCGAATAATCATGATGGCATGTCCAGCGCTACACCCAAACTGGCTGGGAGTGGTTCATTTCAGTTAGGAGCGGCGGGCGCCTCGCCCGCCGTACCACGGGCGAAGGCGCCCGTGGCTCCTTCGCAGGCTAACTGAGATGAAACACTCCCAAACTGGCTCTTTTCCGCGTCCTCTAATGGCAAAAACCGCCGCCGCGGTTAATATAACGCGCGAGGGGTGCGGGTGTCACTCCATTTTTTCTTTTCCAGCCCCTTTGGCGGCCTGGGGAAGCGCGGACGGTTCGCAGCCATGCGTATTCAGCTCAAATGTCGCGCCGGCTCCCTGGTGGGCCAAATCTTCAATCTGGACGAAATCGCCGTATCGCTGGGGCGCCATCCCAGCAACCAGGTCTGGCTGGACCCGTTCAAGGAATTGGGGGTGAGCCGCTATCACTGCCAGATTCTCGAACATGAGGGCGTCATTTACATTGCCGATAAAGGCAGCAAGCAGGGCACCTTTGTCGAAGGCTCCCGCATCCATGGCCCCACGCCGCTGCGCGAGGGCAGCGTTTTCCGGCTGGGACCGGAAGGCCCGGAGTTTGAAGTTTCTTTTCCGGCGAGTGCGCAGCAGCAATCAGGCTCATCCCTGGGTCTGGCTGCGCCGGCACAGCCGGCAGACGGCGGGTTGTGGATTTGTCCCGCCTGTCTGCGCCGCCGGCAGGGCGGAGAAAGGCCTTGCGCCCAGGATGGCTCAGTCCTGGCGCCTCATATCCTGCTCACTGCCAGACCGGGCCGAGTGTATTCGTTCTTCGCGCAGGGGCTGATTCAAGACGCAGTGCTGGGGCTGAGCAGCAGCCCCCAGCCGGAGAGGAGACGCCTGGCAGTCTCTTTCGGTGGCGGCGTGGTCCTTTTTTCGGAAGAGATTGCGGCGCCCCCGCCGGCCTCCACCCTTCCTTTAGTGGCCGTCCTCAACGGGGGGCGGCTTGCCGAGTCGCCCGACAACGCCGGGGCGGGCGCCAGCCCTGCGCACCGCAAGGAACTGTGGTGTGCTCTGGCCTTGCCTCAGCCGGACGGTGCGGACCGCGAGTATGCCCTGCAGCACCCCGGCCTCCTGAGAATGTGTGGCTGCCAGGCCCTCTCGTTCGTCCCCTCCTTACCCCCTTTGCTGGCCTGCCTGTCGCTCCGCCCGGACTGGAATGAAATCCACAAATCTCCCTTCCCCCGCTCCCCTGGGAGCGCGGGCGTCCCGCCCGCCTCCGGGATTGCGCCGGGGAAGGACGGCCACAGTCCAGAAGGGTTGTGGCGCGTGGAAGTAGCGGATTTCCTGCTCGCCTCTCCTGCGCCGCGCGGCTCGCACTTGCGGCTCCCTTCCGTCTCCCTGCCGGCCGAACTGGCCCTCAAGCGCGAGCCTATCGAGCGGCGCTTGCAGTGGACGTTGTACCTTCTCGACATGGAGGGCGATGATATTGCGGAGTCTTCGTGGCCCTACTCGGCCCTTTCGCAGGCCGCGACGTTCGGTGAGGCCTGGGCGGCCCCCCGGCCGTTCTTGGGCTGTGCGCCGGACGGGCGCTTGATACGCGTAGGCAAGGACATGGTGCTGGACGCCCGCACGCTGCGCCTCGCTTCGCGCCCATTTGAAAGCCGGGCGTTCTCGAAGCTCACGCCTGGCTGTGTGCATGCGGCAACTTATTCTTCCCCGCGGTGGTGTTTGGGGGCTTCCCCGGGGGACAACAACAAAGGAATTGAAAATTGAAAATTGCCCGCCAACGCACGCAGTCCAAATTCGCAATTTTCAATTTGCAATTTTCAATTAGTCAGACGAACCAAGTGTTATACGCAAAGGAGGGGCCATGGCCGGCGACCAGTGCAGTACTTCGTTTGCCATACCGATGCCAGTGTTCTTCGTTCCCAGCCTGATTGCCGCCTGTGGCATCATTGCTGGATGCGCATTGGGCGCTGAGCCGAAGAAGCAACCAGATGTATTGAAGGATGCGCCACCGCCCGCGGAAGTGGTGGCCTATGCCCAACAACATGGCCTGAAGCCAACCATCTCCTTGGACCTGGATAAGGGCCTGACGCTCCAACTGGCCCTCATCCCCGCGGGCAAATTCATGATGGGCAGCCCCGAAACTGAAGAGGGCAGGGCCAAGAACGAAACGCCGCACGAGGTCACGATCAGCCAGGCGTTCTACATGGGGAAGTACGAGGTGACACAGGAACAGTATAGCGCTGTAATAGGCACGTACCCCGCAGTCTTCAAGAGGCCAAAGAAGCCGGTGGAGACAGTCTCGTGGGATGACGCGCAAGAGTTCTGTAGGAAGTTGAACGAACGTACCGCGGACGTCGCGCCTGTTGCGATGGCGGCGGGCGGGACGCCCACGGCACAGAAATGGCTGGCCAGTCTGCCCACGGAAGCGCAGTGGGAATATGCGTGCCGGGCGGGGACGACGACGCGTTTCTACTCCGGCGATGCAGACAGCGCCCTTGATGGCGTGGCTTGGCATGGCAGCAACGCGGGCCAAATGACCCATCCCGCCGGCCAGAAGCAGGCTAACGCCTGGGGCTTGTATGACATGCACGGCAACGTGCAGCAGTGGTGCGCGGATTGGTACGGGGAGTACCCGGACGGGGCGGCCACGGATCCGGCGGGGCCGGCTACTGGCAACATGCGTGTGCTGCGCGGCGGCTCGTGGAACGATTGTCCGCTGGTCTGCCGCTCGGCCTACCGCTGCCGGGACGATCCTGGCGGCCGGAGCAGTTTCTACGGTTTCCGGGTGGTGCTGGCCGCTCGGGCGGCAAATCAACCTGAGGCCAAGAATCCTAAAGGTGCGATTTCGCCGGCGTCCCCCCCTGCCGAGGTGGCTGCTTGTGCGAAACAAAATGGCCTGGGGCCAGCCCTGTCTCTTGACCTGGGCAAAGGCGTCAAGCTGGAACTGGTGCTCGTCCCAGCCGGCAATTTCACGATGGGCAGCCAGGAGACTGAGAAGGGCCGCCGCGATAACGAGACTCAGCATGAGGTTACAATCAGCCAGCCGTTCTACATGGGGAAGTACGTCGTGACTCAGGAGCAATATGAAACGGTAATGGGCAAGAATCCCGCATTCCCGCCGAACAAGGGCTCGAAGAACCCGGTGGACTCGGTCCCGTGGGATAATGCGCAAGAGTTCTGCAAAAAGTTGAGCGCAAAGCTGCCCCTCACCCTGCCCTCTCTCCGCGGGGGTCAGGGGAAGTGGGCGATTCAATTGCCAACGGAAGCGCAATGGGAGTATGCGTGCCGGGCGGGGACGCGGACCAGGTTTTATTCTGGAGATGCAGATTCTGACTTGGGCGGTGTGGCATGGCACCAGGGCAACAGCAGAGACACCATCAACCCCGTTGGACAGAAGCAGGCTAACGCGTGGGGGGTGTACGACATGCACGGCAATGTGCAGCAGTGGTGCGCGGATTGGTATGGGGAGTACCCGGACGGGGCAGCGACAGACCCGGCGGGTCCCGCGGCGGGAACCGAGCGCGTGCTGCGCGGCGGCTCGTTTCGCGATGCTCTGTGCGACTGCCGCTCTGCCTGCCGCAGGATGTACAATCCTGTCAACCCCAACCCCTACATCGGTTTCCGGGTGGTTGTTGCGGTGGCGGCTCGGAATCCATTTCCCGCAGTGGCGCCAAAGGGCAAACAGGAAGCAGTCCAGGTTCCCGCTGCGCCCCCGCCAGCCGCCGTGGCGAAACAGGAGGCAGTCCAGGTTCCCGCTGCGCCCCCGCCATTCGACCTGGCAGCTTATGCGAAAGAAAAACGCCTGGCGCCAGCCCTGTCTCTGGACCTTGGCAACGGCGTGAAGCTGGAACTGGTGCTCATCCCCGACGGCAAGTTCATGATGGGCAGCCCGGAGACGGAGCAGGACAGGGTCCAGGGCGAAACGCAGCACGAGGTCACAATCACCCAACCGTTCTACATGGCGAAGTACGTGGTGACACAGGAGCAGTATAGTACGCTGCTGGGCACGAATCCTGCAAAATTCAAAGGCCCGCAGAACCCGGTGGAGACAGTCTCGTGGGATGAGGCGCAAGAGTTCTGCAAGAAGTTGAGCGCAAAGCGCCCTCTCACCCTGCCCCCTGTCCACGGGAGAGGGAAGTGGACGATTCAGTTGCCCACGGAAGCGCAGTGGGAGTATGCGTGCCGGGCAGGAACGACGGCGCGTTTCTACTCCGGGGATGCGGACAGCGGCCTGGAGGGTGTGGCCTGGTACGCCGGCAATTCCGGCGGCACTACGCACGCCGTTGGACTGATGCGGGCTAACGCCTGGGGCTTGTACGATATGCTCGGCAATGTAAAGGAGTGGTGCGCGGACGTGTGCGCTGAGTATCCAGCGGGCGAGGCAACAAATCCGGAAGGGCCCGCGGCGGGAAGCGTTCGCGTGCTGCGCGGCAGCTCGTTTTGCACCCTGCCGCCGTACTGCCGCGCGGCCTTCCGCTTCGGGTTCAAGCAGGATTTCCGGCACTGCGACCTCGGTTTCCGGGTGGTGGTGGTTCGGACGCCGTAGGTTTTGGATTGGTCAGAGGGATAAAGGTGGGGACATGACCAGCGACCAGGGCAGTACTTCGTTTGCCGGACCGATGGCAGTTTTCTTTGTTGTCAGCCTGATTGCCCCGGGTGGCATCATTACTGGATGCGCGTTTGGCGCTGAGCCGAAGCCCGTGGACGCGGCGGCTTATGCGAAAGAACATGGCCTGGAGCCAACCATGTCTCTTGACCTGGGCAACGGCGTGGCGCTCGAACTGGTCCTCATCCCCGCGGGTAAATTCGTAATGGGCAGCCCTGCGGAGGAGAAGTATCACAGCGATGATGAAACGCAACACGAAGTCACAATTAGCAATCCGTTCTATATGGGGAAGTACGAGGTGACGCAGGAGCAGTACGAAGAGGTAATGGGGAGCAACCCAAGCCAGTTCAAAGGCCCGAAGAACCCGGTCGAAACAGGCTCGTGGAATGAAGCGCAAGAGTTCTGCAAAAAATTGGGGGCAAAGACGAGCAAGACGATTAAGTTGCCAACCGAAGCACAATGGGAGTATGCTTGCCGTGCGGGGAGCACGACCGCCTACTGCTTCGGCGAAGGCGAGAATGGGCTGGCCGACTACGCCTGGTACGATGGCAATTCGGGCCGCAGAACGCATCCCGTCGGCGAAAAAAAGCCGAATTCGTGGGGGCTGTACGACATGCACGGAAATGTCTGGGAATGGTGTCAGGACTGGTACGGGCACAAATACTACGCAGAAAGCCCAAAGGCCGACCCGCTAGGTCCTGCAAAAGGTGCCGAGCACGTGTTGCGCGGCGGGTCGTGGGACTATGATCCTGTGATTTGCCGGTCGGCATACCGCAGAGGCTACGCTCCGATTCCCCGCACCCTAATCGGCGGGCTCCGGGTGGTTGTCTTGGTGGAGACTCGAACTCCATAGCCCCTTGCGCTTTTGAACCTTTCCTTTTTGCGGTTATAGTATAGCTCAAAAGCTGTTTCCCCCCACCGCCACCGCTGCTAAAGTCCTTGCATGGCGCGCAAGAACAAGGCAGCACTTCCGCAACCGGACCTGTTCAGTTCCCTGGAACCGCCCGTAGGACCGGCATCTTGCCGGTCTGACAGGCTGGAAGCCTGTCCTACACCAGCCGAAGTCTCCCCCACCCCGCCCTCTCCTCCTGAGCCGGCGCCACCACCCGCTCCCGCGCGAGTTCCCGAGTTCCAGCATCTCGCCGAAGTCGCCATCAGAGGTCCGGTACACGGCCTGTACACCTACATCGCAGATGATTTCTGGGATCAGCTTGTGCCCGGCACGCGCGTGGAAGTGCCTTGGGGCCGGGGCACGTTCACTGGGTTCTTCGTTGGTGAAAAAAAGCGCGAAGACTACGTGCGAGGGCTTCAATCCCGCCAAGCTCAAGCCGATCCTCCGCGTGCTCGACACCGCCAAACATCTTGCAGGAGCGGCGGGCGCCCCCGCCCGCCAGGCAGGCGAGGACGCCTGCCCTACAGCCCTCCCAGTGGCGCTTGTGACTCCGACCCTGCTGGCCTTGGGAAAATGGATGGCGCGCCACTACGCCGCTCCGCTGGGCAGCGTCCTCGCCAAGATGCTGCCGGCAGGCGTCAGGAAGGCCTCGTCCGCCGCGCGCAGGAAACGCCCCGATCCCTGGGCCGCGGTGGACATGGCGGGCGAAAGCGCCGCGGGATTTGAACTGACTGAAGAACAGCGCGAGGCCCTGAGCAAAATTGAGGCGGCCTTGCGGAGCCCTCCCCCTGGCCCCCTCCCGGAGCGGGAGGGGGAAAGCGCACGCGGGTTTCTGCTCCAAGGCGTGACAGGCAGCGGCAAGACCGAAGTCTATATCCGCGCCCTGCAAACCGCTCTGGGCTTGGGCCGGCAGGGCATCGTGCTGGTGCCGGAGATAGCGCTGACGCCGCAGACGGCGCAGAGGTTTGAGCAGCGTTTGGGCCGCGAGCGCGTGGTGGTGCTGCACAGCCACGTCAGCGACGGCGAACGCGCTGAAGCCTGGCGCGCCGTCCACCAAGGGAAGATTGACGTGGTCGTGGGCACGCAGTCGGCGCTCTTCGCTCCGCTGCCGCGGTTAGGGCTGATCGTGGTTGACGAGGAGCAGGAGACTTCCTTCAAGTCGCTCAGCACGCCGCGCTACCATGCGCGCGACGTGGCGCTGGAGTTGGCGCGGTTGTGCAACGCGGTGCTGGTGCTCGGTTCGGCCACGCCGAGTCTCGAGACGCTCTACGCCGCGCGCACCGGCAAGCTGGCCCACCTCTTGTTGCCCCGGCGGGTGGCCGGCCGCCCGCTGCCGCCGGTGGAGATCGTGGACATGAACCGCGAGAACCAGGAGGTCAAACGCTACTGCTACCTCTCGCGGCGCCTGATCCGCGCCTTGGACCAGACGGTGGCCAAGGGCGAGCAGGCCATCCTGTTCATGAACCGCCGCGGCTTTGCCACCGTCATCACCTGCCTGCACTGCGGCCACACCGAGAAGTGCGAACAGTGCGACATCACGCTGACCAGCCATCGGCAATCTGACGAGGACACCAAGCCGGGCGCACGCGAAGTGCTGACTTGTCATTATTGTGGTAGGCGCAAAGACCTGCCCACGCTTTGCAGCGTCTGCGGCGCAGCAGGCTTGAAGCACTGGGGCCTGGGCACTGAACGCGTCGAACGCGAAGTGCGCAGATATCTGCCTTGCGCGCGCGTGGCGCGGATGGATTCCGACACCATGACGCGGCGCTCTTCCTATCTCGAAGCGCTCGGCAGCTTCCGTGCAGGCAAGACCGACGTCCTGGTGGGCACGCAGATGATCGCCAAGGGCCTCGACTTTCCCAACGTCACGCTGGTGGGCGTGGTGCTGGCGGACACGGCTTTGCACGTGCCGGATTTCCGCAGCCGCGAGCGCACGTTTCAGCTTCTGGCGCAAGTTGCGGGCCGCGCCGGCCGCAGCGAAAAAGGCGGCCGGGTGATAATTCAGACACACATGCCCAAAGATCCGGCAGTGCGCGCGGCGGTGGAGCACGATTTCGAAGCCTTCTCGCTTCAGGAGTTGCAGGAGCGGCGTGCTTATGGCTATCCGCCGTTCACGCACCTGGCGCGCATCCTCATCCACGGCAAAGACCGGCAGCGCACGAAAGATGCAGCGCAGGAAGCCGCCGACGCCCTGCGATTCCGGGGACATGACCCGATTTCCGGATTCCGGGGACATGACCCGATTTCCGGCTGTTTGGAAATCGGGATCGTGTCCCCGGAATCGGGACACGCGCCTGTGGCTCCCATTACCATTCTCGGCCCGTCAGAAGCCCCCATAGCCAGAGAGAAGGGCCGGTTCAGGCAGCACATCCTGCTGAAGGCCGCCACCAGCGAGGCGCTTTCCGCGCTGCTCACGGGACCGGCTGGAGACGCGCTTGCAAAGCTGAAAGGCGTCGAGACAGTCGTGGACGTGGACCCGCTGGCGATGCTGTAGGCTTGGGTTCCGTTTGCCCTTTGTATGTAAGGCCACCGCCCGACATCGGGGAGATTTCGCAAGAATGGAATGGACTTATCAACCCCCACATGGTGTAATTGAAGGGGAGATACAAACATGGGATCAGAACAGCTTTTTGCTGATGAAAAGAAGGCCTTCGAAGAGAAAAAGGCCGAACTTCTCAAACTCTGCGAAGGCAAATTCGCGGCGTTCAAGGGTGCTGAGCTGATAGGCATCTATGACACTGCGGAAGCCGCTTACGAGGCAGCCTTGGCAAAATTCGGGAACACGCCATTCTTTATCAAGCAGGTTCTACGCGAGGAACCCGTTGAATGGATTCCAGCCTTTCACCATGGGCTTATCCATGCCAGTCTATAACGTCTACCCCACAGGAACGAACGTCCACCCTGGCGTCTTGCTACAGAAGTACGGTTTACTCCTCCCAATTGAACTGCACCTCCCGACGGCGCTCGCCAATTTGTACGTGGGACAGAATCAACCGATTCCGCCTCCCACAATCGGGTCGGCCCTCGTGGATACTGGGGCCACAATCAGCGCCGTTGACGAAACATATCTAACCGCGATGGGCCTGCAACCTATAGGACAAGGGCAAGTGTCCACGCCGGCAGGACAACAATTGCAGAACATTTACCCGGTACAAATGCTTTTTCCAGGCACTCCCATACCGCCCTTGCAATCGCGCGTCCTGGGCATGCACTTCCATCACGGAAAAATCATTGCCCTCATAGGCCGGGATTTTCTCTGCAACTGTGTCCTGACCTACAACGGTTTAATGGGCAGTTACACAATCTGCTTCTAAGGCCGACCTGACAGGGATGCACCCGTCCAGGCCAGCCGCGCGCAGTATGTTTTGCATTTGCCTCCGGCAAGGTTACAATGCCCACGCCGTGCGGCAGGATGCCGGCGCCAAATCGCGGATTGTGTTGAAGCAAAACCGTACTCAGGGAATCTAATACAGCATGGTTGAAGAAAAAGCCGAACCCCAGAATACCGATACACCAGTGTTGCAGGGAGGCAGACCCATGTCGTCGAAAAAGCCCTGGATTGTAGCTGTTGTCGCCGGCGTGGGGCTTTTCTTTTGCCTCATAGGGCTGGGTAATGCGGACAAAGCGCGGAAACGCGCTGAGGCGGAACTCGCCGAAGCCAACAACGCCAAGGCCGCGGCGCAAAGCCACGCTGACCAGGCTGCCAAAGCCCAAAAAACGACGGAGGCCGAACTGGCGAAGGCCAGAGAGAACCTGCCCCGCATGCTCGGCCAGGTGAAGGAACTGGAGGAGCAGAAGGTGAACCTCCAGCAGTCCAGGGCCAAACTGGAATCCTATCTCACCACGACCCAGCTCGCTGAAGCTGGGGCTGCCAAGCCGCAGCCGGAGACGGAGGAAGGCGAGCTGCCCGCGGCGCCCCCGCCCCAGCCCGGCGAATGGTCTGTTCCGCCCCTCCTGCCGCCGGATGCGCTCTTCGTCGCGACCCTGCGGGACGCGAAACAAGCGATAGACCGGTTCAAACAGAACGGCTTGTGGCAGATCTGGTCGAACCCGGACGTGCAGCACGTCTTCCGCGCGCCGCTGAACTTCGCCCGGGCCACGATATTGTTTGCGGAAGTCCAGCAGGATTTCAAATTCGACACCCTGCTCGATTTCGTCTCCCAGGGCGAAATCACTTTCGCGGTGCTGGGTGTGGATAAAAAGAGGGAGCAGGGACAGCCGCTCCCAGACCTGCTCCTCGCCGTGCAGCCGCGCAACACGGCGGAAGCGCTGGTGAATGAAGTCGCCAAGCGCCTCGACGCGCTCAGCGCCGCCGCCGGCGAGAAGCTGGTGGTGACCAAGAATCCCCAGGGCAACACGGTGGTCAACACTGTCACCCTGACCTGGCCGGGACTGCCCCAGGGCCAGGTGCGCCTCCAATATGCGCTCTGCGACGGCACCCTGGTAGCCACATTGGGCGACGGGCGGCTGGACCGGCTCCTCGCCATGCACGACAAGTACAAGACGGAACAACCCAAGGCGGTCGAGGCCGGCCAGGCGCCGGAGGTGCTGAGCCAGGTGCCCGCCTATCAGAAAGCACTGGAAAAGGCCGGGCCGGACGCCTCCCTGCTCGCGTTCCTTAACGTTGAGGGCCTGCTCAAGAATCCGATCCTGGAAATCAAGCCCAAGGACGAGCAGCAGCGCCTGGAGTGGGAAGCGTTGGGCCTGGAGAACATTGCCGCCATTTCGTACTGCGCGAGCATCCGCAGAAAGGGCGTCCGCGAAGCCACTTTCATCAACATGCCGTTGGAGAGGCGGAAAGGAGTGCTGGGGCTCTTCGAGGGCGAAGGCGTGGGACTGGAGGCGCTGGCCGCGGCGCCGCGGAGTTCAATCCTGGCCCTGGCCCTGAAGACCTCGCCCGAAAGGCTGCTCGACAAGATCGTGGACCTGGCCACGCTGGAGAACCCCACCGCCAAGCAGGACATTGCCACCGCGCTCGCCGCCGTGGGCCAGGGGCTGAACATGGACCTCAGGAAAGAAGTGCTGGGCGCCTTCACGGGCCAGGCGGTTTTCTCCGTCAGCCTGAACGCGCGGCACCCCAAGCTGCCGGTGAGCTTTCCCCAGCCGATCCTGGCGCTGGGCATCAAGGACCTCAACTCGCTCAAAAACCTCCTGCGGGCTTTGCGCGACTCCTTCAGGGACACTTGGGACTTCACGGACTTGACCGTCGGGGACAGGGAAATCGTGGTGGCGCGGGAACGCGCCGCGGAAGGGCGCGAGCCGGGGCAGTTGGCCTTGGCGATTGACAGGGACAACTTGCTGATTTCGCTTTACCCTCTGGCTCTGCGCGCCGAACTCGCGCGCCGCGGCGCCGCCGGCACAGGCGTAACGGATAAGGACGCCGCGCTGGGCACTCTGAAGAGCAGCCTGGCCGCGGACAAGGATT
Organism: Planctomycetota bacterium; assembly: GCA_050010835.1. Classification (GTDB taxonomy): domain Bacteria; phylum Planctomycetota; class SZUA-567; order H5-PLA8; family H5-PLA8; genus JAPLOD01. The sequence goes on along the minus strand of JBEKKG010000054.1, from coordinate 2,583 downwards.
TCCAAGCTGCGTCCAAGAGGCTCAAGGCCGCCCCGCAGGCCCTCGTGTATCTGGACACCGGAGCACTGGCCGTGGCGGCCTATGACGTTTTCATGCCGGTCGTGCAACTGCGCGTCCGCAACCCGCAGGTGGACGTCGCGGCCCTGCCGGCTTCCGATATCTTGCTGCAAAACCTCGGCGGGACCGTTTTGGGATTCAGCAGCGACAAAGACGGTGTCATTGCCGAGGCTTATTCGCCCGCCGGCGCGGTGTCCCTGCTGGCCCTGGCCCCAGCCGTGGCCCTCGGCCGCCCCCTGGCCGCCCGCCAGGTAGGCCGCCAGGTCAACAAGCAGCAGCAGGCCTTCGAGGAACTGGGCCGCAAGCTGAAAGCCTACGCCCAGGACAACGGCGGCAAGTTCCCTGCCAGGCTGAAGGACTTGCAGCCCAAGTACATCCCCGATCCGACCCCGGAACTGGACATGGTGGAATACCGTGGCCCGCAGGATGCCGGCAACAAGATCGTCGCGCACTCTTCGGAGAAACTCCGCGGGCCGATCACGGTCCTGACACAAGACGGCACAGTGACGTCCCTCCCCCGGCTGCTGCTGGGCAAGGCGCTGCAGGAAGGCCTCCAGCCAAATTTGGCTGCTCCCCCCGGGCCTGCCGGCCCCGGCCAGAAGGCGGCCAAGCCGCCTAAGCCGCCGACGGATTTTTGACCGGAAGAGAGCGGTTACATAATTCCCATTCTTCCCATAAGTCCTATAGCATCTGCCGGCGCGCGCCGCGAGCCCCCATGCCTAATGCCCAAAGGGGTGCATGTCAGCAAATGTACCGCGGGCGTCCCGCCCGCTCGTGGCAGTGTCAGCAAATGTACCGCGGGCGTCCCGCCCGCTCGTGGCAGGCTGGCAGGGCGCGAGGACGAAGGCGGGCGGGACGCCCGCGGTACGCCCTGGGCCGCGCATTTACTGACATGCACCCTGCCCAAAGCCTAATGCCTTTTGCGTCTTGCACGCCGCGCCGGGGGCTGGTAGTTTCTGAGGCGCGCAACTTTCTGGCGGCCCAGGCAAGCTACTATGGTGAGTATCGAATCGGAAGCTCGTCCTTGGCAGGATCTTGATAGAGACAAGGCCTTGGCGAGTGTGAAGCGCGAAACGTACAACCACCACAAGGTCCCGGTTCTAGGCGGCATGCCCCTGTGGGCCAAACTCGCCGACGGCAACTTCGGTGCCGTATACTTCGCCATCCACTTGCGTCTCCACAAGCCTGTCGCTGTGAAAGTGCTGACGTATCACCTGGCTGATCAACCGGAGTTGAAGTCGCGCTTCTACAAGGAAGCACGGGCGGCGGCCAAAGTCCAGTCGCCCTACCTCATCAAGGTTCTGGACGTGGACGAAGACCAGGGCTTCCACTTCATCGTCGTGGATTACGTCCACGGCAAGTCCGCTGCCGAGTATCTTGGCGAGCTTAAGCAGAACGGGAGGCGGGGGCTGGAGGAGCGCGAGGCGCTGAGCCTGTGCGGCGCCGCCGGGGCTGCCCTCGCCGCGGAACACGCCAGAGGCATCTTGCACCGCGACGTCCAGCCTGACAGCATTCTGGTCCCGAAGGGCGAGAAGCCGGGCGAGATGCTTTTCTCCGAGGCAAAGTTACTGGATCTGGGCATCGCGCGCGTCCAGGAGGACCTCCGCGCGCTGACCGGCGCCGGCCGCCCCTGCGGTACGCCAGGCTACATGGCGCCGGAGCAGTGGGCCGCGGCCCACAGCGCTGCCGCGCCGGCCGACGTATTCGGTCTGGGCGCAACGCTGTACGCCCTGCTGACAGGCTCCGCGCCCTTCCTGGGCCGCACCCTGAGCGAAACCGTGGCCAACACGCTGGCGCGGCCCCATACGCCCGTGCGCCAGCTTCGTCCCGAGGTTACTTTGGCCACGGCGGCCGTGATTGACCGTTGTTTGGCCAAGAAACCTGAAGACCGCTATCCCGACGGCGTGGCGCTGCTCCAAGCGCTGGAGCCGTGCCTGGAGCAATTGCCGCCTCAGGCCGCTCCTGTTGCGGCGCCGCCACCTGCCCCCCCGCCAGAACCGGCGGTGCTCCCCGAAGATGCGCCCACCGCGTTCACCAGGGAAGTAGCGAAGGAACTGGCGCTGGACCTCGGCAACAACGTGAAGCTCGAACTGGTGCTCATCCCCGCGGGCAGGTTCATGATGGGCAGCCCGGAGAGCGAAGAGGGCCGCGGCGGCGATGAAACGCAACACGAGGTCCACATTCGCCAACCCTTCTACATGGGCAGGCATGAGGTGACCGTGGCGCAATTCCGGCGCTTTGTGGAGAGCACGAACTACCGGACGCAAGCGGAACAAGCCGGCAACACTGGAGACGGTTGGGAGAAGGCCTGGAAGGAACTCACGGGCGTCAACTGGGCCAAACCCAACTTCCCGCAAGCGGACAACCATCCGGTGTGCCTGGTCTCCTGGCAGGATGCTCTGGCGTTCTGCCAATGGGCCGGCGAAGCGGCGCGGCTCGCCGGGCCGGGGCTCGATCTGGGCGACCGGGTTATGGTGCGCTTGCCGACGGAGGCGGAATGGGAATACGCCTGCCGGGCGGGAACGG
>JBEKKG010000053.1:0-14968 GCA_050010835.1 Planctomycetota bacterium | reverse complement strand
CGTGCAGACCTACCTGGACCTGCACCAGCAAACCGGCGTGCGTTTTAGCTGGGGCCTGGTCAGCGGCGGCAGCGATCTCAAGAAACTCATCGAGACCGCCCAGCCGTTGGCGGAGGCCGGCGCCCTGCTGGCCTTTGAAGGCAATAACGAGCCGAACAATTGGGGGGTGACCTATCAGGGTGAAAAAGGCGGCGGGAAGGCGCCTTCGTGGCTGGCCGTCGCCAAGCTGCAACGGGATCTTTACGACGCCGTCAAAAGCGATCCCGTGCTGAAGAAGTACCCGGTTTGGTCCCTCAGCGAAAATGGCGCCGAGCGGGACAACGTGGGGTTGCAGTTCCTGACCATCCCGGCAGGCGCCGGCGCGTTGTTGCCCGATGGCACAAAGTTTAGCGACTATGCGGTCTGTCATAACTATATTTACCATGGCTCTGCGCCCGGCCTGGCGGACAACAAGACCTGGAACGCCGCCGATCCCACCTCCGCTTGCAAGGTGGACGGACTTTATGGCAACTACGGTGTGACGTGGGCGAAGCACTACCACGGTTATTCCGAAGCCGAGCTGCTAACGCTGCCCAGAGTGACCACGGAGACCGGCTGCCAGGTTGGGGGCGCTATAACGGAGGACATCCACGCCTTGAATCTCTTGAGCATGTATCTGGATCAGTTCAAACGGGGCTGGAGCTACACCTCTGTTTACCTCCTGCGCGACCGTACGGATGAGTCCGGCAATCAACGCTTCGGGTTCTACAAACCTGACTACACCCCGCGCAAAGCCGCCCTCTATCTCCACAATCTGACGGCGATTCTGGCCGACAAAGGCACGCTGCCGGAGCCGGGCAAACTCGATTACTCCATCCCGGAAGAACCGGCCACCGTGCACGATCTGCTCTTGCAGCACAGCGACGGCACGTTTCAGTTGGCCGTGTGGGGCGAGCGGGTCAAAGGTGAGGACAGCGTGACAGTCCAATTGGGCGGGACTTGCGCTTCGGTGAAGGTATACGATCCGACCGTCGGCGCCGAACCGGTGCAAACCCACACCGGGATCAATTCGCTCCCCTTGACCTTGAGCGATCATCCCCTGATCATCGCGCTTGGCCAGAAGTAAGGAAGCTTGGCGATTCCGGGCAGGAAAGAGGGGAGATTATGTTTTCTCTTCCTTCCTTGGGCGGCCACGCGGCCGCAAAGTTGAATCGCCGGAAAACATGAATGTCCAAAAAGCGGGAACTCCGGATTGCTGGACCGGTTACTTGAGTTTCCTGGCCGGCATATCCAGCAGCTTGCCGAACTTTTCCGGCGTGTGCGAGTTGTCGCTGAAGACCGGGGACCAGTAGATCAGTTCGCCGGCGCTGCGCACGTGTGAGACGTTGAAGGCCCATTCCGTTGCCGACTTTTCCGTGCGGTTGAAGCAGCTCCACGGCAGCGCCAGTTCCACGCACCAGCTTTCCTTGCCGACCTTGACCTTGGCCTCGTACTTCGGCTCCCAGGTCAAGTCCGGCTCTCCCGCCGCTGGCATATAGGCGTCCCAGGTGGTGCCCTTCGAATTGACGATGAGCTGGTAATAGGGATAGTCCCGCTTGCCCGACGGATCAATGAACAACTCGATGTCGTCGTCTTCCCAGATAAGCTCGCCATCGTGTTCGGTGACGTCAGCCTTCAGCTTCTTCAAGTCCGCTTCCTTCTCGAAGCACTCGATGGCAATATAGAGGTTCTTGTCGTCCTGGAGCAGCAGCATCCTGCACTTGCCTGTCGGGGCCGCGCCGTCCGAGAGTTTGAAGTTTTCGGCCTTGCTGGCCTCTTTCCAGGCCTCGTCGTCCAGGACGCCGTCAATCTTCGGCGGGGCCTGGGTGACCTTCGCAACTTTCAGCTCGGGTGGCTCAAGGGCTTGAATGTGCACGGCGCTGCAGACGGCCAGGATGACGGCAAGTGTACGCATGGTCAGACCCCTCCAGGAATGAAACGTGCCCCAGCAGCTTACCACAGCAGCACTTTCAAACCAGCGCCGTTCCGGTACAATTTTTGCCGGGATAAGAGGAACTGATGAGAACCATACTGTTAGCCGTGATGATGGCGCTGGCATCCGTGGCGGCGGCGGCGGAAAACCCGCTGGCAGCCGGTCCCGACAGGTCGGGAGCCTCCGCGAGCGTGCCGCCCGGCGCGGCGGCGCTGGGCTATACGAAGTGCGTGATCAACGAGACGCCCACTGCGGCCGACATCGCCCCCGGCCGCAACGGCAACTGCAAGTGGTTCAGCGGCCAATGGTACTCGAAGACCACGCCGTCGCTCGATCACTACGAGACCCAGAATGGGGTCCTGGCGCTGAAGCTGGGCGGCGATCTGGTCAGCACCCCGCTCGATTTTTCGCAGGGCAAGCTGCCGCTGCTCCCCGGCCCGGACGGCTTCTACGTGGAGTTCGACGTCCGGCTTTCCGACAACGATCCAGACCACTGGCCGGCCGTCTGGCTGATGCCGGCCGAGCACGACGGCAAACACGACCACTACGAGGGCGACCCTCCCGGCTTCGAGCGGTTCATGGAGTTCGACGTTGACGAAGGCGGTTTTGGCCCTGGTCTGACAGGAACCGTCCATAGCACGGCGGGCGTGTATCCGAAATGGGAACACGTGCAGAATCCCAACAACGTCTCCCGCGTTCCGCTCGATCGCAGCCAGAAGCACACCTTCGGCGGCAGCTACGATCCGGTGCAGCAGAAGGTGACATGGTGGGTGGATGGCAAGCAGCAGATGAGCGCCGGGGCCCCCTACGTCCCGGCCGTCGCGGCCCGGCAGCATTTCTACTTGATCCTCTCCGGGCAAAGCCACGGGGCCAAGAAACCGCACTATACGTTCATCAGCGGCGTGCGGGCCTATGTCCCGCCGGGTGCGCCGCTGCCGGAGAGGTGATTGCTTGGCCGAAGAAGAACAGCCTGCGGTGGATAATTCGGGCTTGGACATGGCGGGGCGTTTGGCCGGCGAAGAGCTGTGGCGTCCCACCCCGCAAGCCGGCGCAAGCGCAGGTTGACGCAGGGCCGCCCATTGGTACTCTGGGTCAGGTGCTTGTTCCCACGCACTGGCATACGGGGCGCGCGTCATGAACACTTCGAGGCCGCTGACGGTAAAGCGGCGCAAGCCGCGCACGGCCCACGTTGCTCTGTTCGGCGTCGGCCATAGCACCTATTGGCCGCAGTTCGACGGTCTGCTGGACGAACTGCTGGGATACCACCGCGTGCTGGCCGAACGCCTCGGGACACACGGCGTGCGCGTGAGCGACTTCGGGATGGTGGACGGCGCCAGCAGCGCCTACGACGCGGCCAGGAAGCTCAAAGCCGGCTGCTTCGACCTGGTCTTCTGCAACATGCTCACCTACGCCACCAGTGCCTGCTGGGGCATCCTCGCGCGCGAGCTGGACGTGCCGGTCGTGCTGGTGGCGCTGCAACCCCTGCCGGCGCTGCAATACGGCCGCGCGACCACGCGCATGCAGCTCGCCAACGACAACGTCTGCGCCGTGCCCGAGTTCGCGGGCGTGTCGGTGCGCCTGGGCAAGCGGCCGCCGCCGGTGATCCTCGGCCACCTCCACGGCGATGCCGCGGCCGATGCGGAACTGGCGGAATGGTGCGCCGTGGCCAAGGTCCTGCACGACCTGCGCGGCGCGCGCCTGGGCCAGATGGGCCACTCGCTCGAAGCCATGCTCGACATGCACCACGACCCCACCATGTTCACGGCGCAGTTCGGGCTGCACGTCGTCATGTGCGAGCCGGACGAGGTGCTCGCCCACTACCGCCGCGTCACCGCCGCGGAAGCCGCCGCCCGCGCCCGCGAGATTCTCGCCTTCTTCGACACGCCCGCGCCCAAGAGCGACCCGCTCACGGCGAAGTTGAGCGCTGCCGATCTGGCGGCGGCCGCCCGCGCCGCCGTCGCGCTGGAGCGGTTCATTGACGAGAAACGGCTCGACGGGCTGGCCTATTACTACGAGGCCGAAGCAGGCTCCGAGATGCGCCGGCTAGTCACGAACTTCATCGTGGGCAACTCCATGCTCACCGCCGCCGGCTTTCCCATGTGCGGCGAGAACGACCTCAAGACCTGCGTCGCCATGCTGATCCTCGACCGTCTGGACTGCGGCGGCAGCTTTGCCGAATTCCATCCCGTGGACTTCAAGGAGGGCTTCGTCCTCGTCGGCCACGACGGCCCGCACCACCTCAACATCGCCGCGGGCCGGCCGGTGCTGCGCAGCCTGCGCCAGTACCACGGCAAGCCCGGAGCGGGCGCGTCGGTCGAGTTCAGGATCCGGGAAGGCCCGATTACGATGCTCTGCTGCGCCCAGACGGCCCACGGCCGCTTCAAGTTCGTCGTGGCGGAAGGGCAGAGCGTGCGCGGCCCCATCCCCGCGACCGGCAACACGAACACGCGCGCTTTCTTCCAGCCCGACATCCGCACGTTTCTCCAGCGCTGGTTTGCGCAGGGACCGACGCACCACTTTGCGCTGGGCGTGGGCCACCGCGCCAGTGCGGTGCTGAAAGTCGCCGCGGCGCTGGGCATCGAGGCGGCGCTCGTCACGTCCTGACGCGGGCTGTGGGTTGGCGAGCGGCAGGGCATCTTGACCGTTTGGAGGGGCAAGCCATGTTCACAGTCACCGAGCACCACGGCCGCATCCAAGTCCGGAACGAGTACTGGGAGGTCGAGCATGACCCCCAGGCCGGCGGCTGCTGGACGGCGGTGCGTTTCTTTCACGGGACGCGCAAGAACTTGCTGGCAGGGCCGGTCTCGGCGCGAGTGCGCACCCTCGAGCCGCATCCCACCAACGAGGCTTCCAGCCCCTTCTTTTACGAAGAGAAGTTCGAGCGGGCGCCCCAAGTCTCCGTGGCGCGGCCTCCGTCCGGCAACGTCGTCATTGTCGCCGAAGGCGCCCTCCGTCTTAAGACCGGAGAGTCCGCCGGCGTGCGCTATCGGCATCGCTACGAGTATCGCGCCTGGGGCCTGGTGGCTTGCGAACTGGAGTTCGTCTGTCCGGAAGGCCGCGACGACGTTGTCGAGGTTTGCGCTCTGGAAATGCCGCTCCGCGAAGGCCTGACCGACGCTTGCGTGCGCGAGCACCCCACCTGCGCCCCCTTCTCCGACCTGCTGGGCATGGGCAACTGGTGCAAGCTTCAGCGCGGCCAGCGCGCCTACGCCGCCCGCTATGTTCCGGTCCACGTGGTCTGCTTCGAGAAGGGCAAGGAGGGCATCGAGTTTTCCTGCTCCAGCGACCTGGCTGCCTGGGACACGGGTTTCTCTTCCGATCCCGGCTTGGGGATGTACGAACTCAGGCCCAGTTATGCAGAGCCGAACGTGACAGTGCTTTCTCTGTGCCCGTACTGCGTGGCCTACCGGCGCAACCCGGCGCGCCTCGCGGGCACGCGCCGCTTGCGCTACAGCCTCGGCCTGCCGTTCGTCAAGGAGCGGTCAAAAGTCTTCTCGACGTTCGTCCATGCGGGCACGGGCAGCAACTGGGTCTCTGACGCCGAACTCCAGCGCCTGGCCGCAACTGGGGTGAAGCTGATCCGTTTCCACAACGACTATCGCGAAGACGGCCCGTTCTGGCACGACGGGATGTACCCGCCGTACGACCAGGCGGGCATGGCGGAGTTGCGCCGCATTGTCGCGACGGCCCACCGCCTCGGCATGAAGATCGTGCCCTACATCTCGGTCAAGGAGTTCCATCCCGCATCGCCGGGCTTCCGCGAGAACCAGGCCAGTTGGCGGCAACAGCCCGGGCCGGCCTTCCCGGAGGTGCACACCTGGGCCGGCAGCGGGGAGTTCGGCCAGTTGATGTGCCTCGAAAGCGGCTGGCTGGATTTCCGGAAGCGCTCAATTGACATCCTCCTGAGCGATCTGCCGTGGGACGGGCTGTATTTCGACTGGTGCACGCCCCACAATTGCCGCAACCCGCAGCACGCCGCGGGCGCGCTGCACACCGACCAGGACGCCTTCTACGACTTTATGTTCTGGGCGCGGGAGCGCGTCGGCCCGGGCGGGTTCATCATGAGCCACCTCTCCGGCTTGCCGCAGATTGTGGTGGAGAACATGTCCGACATCGCGCTCATCTACGAAGACCAAAGCTACACGCAACCCTATCCCGAGCCTCCGGATTTTCCGCCGCAGTGCGAGTTCGTGCCCATCACCCCCAGGCACCTCTGCGGCCTGCCCAACGCCGGCACAACCGCCGCGCGCCGGACAATCATGTCCGGCATCCTGCAAGGCCACCCACCGATCCTGAGCGCTCCCGCCGACGCCTTCGCGAACGAGTTCCTTGCCGAACAAGCGTGGTTCGCGCGCGAAGACCTGGCCTCGTTCCGCTTCGCTCCCGCCTCCGCGCGCGCGGTGCGGACCGGCGCGGAAAAAGTCTACGCGGCCCTGTGGTACAAGCCCGGCGCGGCGCTGGTTTACGTCGGCAACTACTCCGGGAAGGCCGTCCAAGGCTCGTTGTTCCTCGGCCCGGCGCTGCCGGGTCTGGGCCGCGGTCGGCGAACGCTCAAGGTGAAGCGGATCGCCAGGTCCGGCCGGGGGGAAGAAAGCCAGATCGCCCTGCGCGCGCTTCGTACCAAAGGCCTGCCCTATGCGCTGAAGCCCTGGGCCACGGCTTTGTACCGGGTCGAATAGAAAGGAACAGACCAGAGCAACGCGAGGGGAGCCTAAAGGGTGCAGCGGTCTTCTATCGGTAATTCGAGTCCGTCACCGTTATTCGTCCACTATTTCGCGGCACGCCGGGGGCGCGTCTTCTTAGGAGCGGCAATAAGAGGCGCCGTCAGTTTCTCGTAGAGCGCAAAAAGATATTCCACACGTAAACGTTCATTGGGAAAAGGTTGCGGCCGGTAGCAGCGGTCCACAGCCCGGTTGAGCTCCGCGTGGGCTCTGACCAGTTTTGGGGGCGTCGCCAGCGGGTCGTAGAGGTCCGCGAGCGTATCAGTGGGGAATTCCGCACGCGTATCCAGGACTGCCTGTGCAGCTTTCTCAACGGCGGCCTTCTGCCTGGGCGACGGTGCTTCGGGCCAGGGAAATGTGTTGTAAACCATGCTGCCGGAGTATTGGAAATCGCTCTTCAACCTTCCACCAACGACCTTCACCCATGCCATATGCATCGCGGAGGTTAGTACTCCGAACAGATACATGCTTGGCGAGGGAACAATGTAAATCTTGTTGCTGGCGATGGTAGTCGGTGGAAGCAGTGAAATCGGGATGTAATAGCGGCGTTCAGAGGAAACCTCTGGAATAGCGATGAAACGCGACTTGGGCTGCGAAATGTAGAAGAATCTTGACGGCCATTGAGCGGCTTTCTTTGTGGGCGCGGCTGTGCTTTTGGTACGAAACTCGCGAACGGCCTGGATACGACGGGTTATCTCAGGCAGGTCACGGTATTCGGCACTGGGCACGTCGGCGAGCCAAAGGCACCAGCGGGGAATTCCGTTGATCAACTCCTCCGAACCCACAAAACGCCGAATCAGGTGCTTCGCGGCGGGGTATCTCGCACGTAATTGACGACGCTGGACATCATCAAGAATCAAGTGCCCGCCGTCAGAAGGCTTATTTCCACAACGCATTTCGGGCACATCACAAAGCGGCTTTTGGCGCTTTGTGACCAGCACGCTCGGCCCAGGTGTCAAATAGGGGCTTATGAAGGAAACCACAGATTCCGTAGGCTTCTCAGGATCCGCCTCGTAATCATAAAGGCGTTTGGCGCCATCGGGGAAAGCAGCAAAACCGATGATTACCACATGGACATGGGCCTTGCCCCTGGCCTCGCTCGCCCAGCAGAAAGTGCGATGTGCAAAATGAATGGTCAGATGGTATCGGTCAAGTATTTCACCCCAAAGCAGCGGGACCTGTTCCCCTTGCGTAATCGAATTGGTGGCGACGAAACCGGCCTTAATACGTGTGTGCTGGATGTATTCCGCGGCGCGTTTGAACCATCCCACAACGTAATCAACGTCGCCTGTATTTCGGAAGTTAGACAGCACCTTTGCCAGGTCTGACTTCTGGAACCGCGTCTGGTAGTGTTTGCCCACAAACGGCGGATTGCCGAGAACGTAACTGCACTGCTTGGGCGCCAAAATGTCCTTCCAGTCTTTGTCCAGCGCATTGCCTTGTACGATCTTTGGAGACTTCCGTAGCGGCAAGCGCACGTAAGGCTCCCCGAACGTCTCGGAGAACCGCAGATTCATCTGATGGTCCATCAGCCACATGGCCACTTCCGCGATGCGCGTCGGCCACTCCAGGATCTCGATGCCATAGAAGGCGTCCACGTCCACTAACGAGAGGGGAAGTTCCTGCTGCCCGCTGCCGTTGAGCGCCTTCAACACTTCAATCTCCAGCAACCGCAGTTCACGGTAGCTGATGACGAGAAAATTGCCGCAGCCGCAGGCCGGGTCCAGGAAACGGAGTTTGGCCAGCTTCTGGTGGAAGCGCCTCAAAGATGCTTTGTTCTTCTTCACCTTCTCAAATTCCGCCCGGAGGTCATCGAGAAAAAGGGGGCGGATGACTTTCAGTATATCGCGTTCGCCCGTGTAGTGCGCACCCATCTGCCGACGTTCCCGTGGCTCCATCACAGACTGAAAAAGGGAGCCGAAGATTGCTGGAGAAATCCCGGACCAGTCAAACCGCGTGCAGGCCAGCAACGCGTTGCGCATGTCGCTGTTGAAGTCTGCAAACCCCAGGTTCTCCGCGAACAGCTCTCCGTTGACGTAAGGCAACGCAGCCAGGTCTTCATCCAGGTTCTGCTGCCGTCGCTCTTCGGGCGTATTGAGCACGTCGAACAGCCGCGCGAGATGCAGCCCCAGGTCTGAGCCGTCGGCTGCCGTGTGGTTCCGTATGTAAAGCCCGAAGGCATCCGGCTCAAAAATGCCCGTGTGCTCTGCGAACAGGCAGAAGAGCACGCGCACCAGAAACCGCTCCAACGCATGCCCCTTGTAACCGCCTCCTTCGAGCGCGTCGTGCAAGCGGCCCATGATCTCAGCCGCCTCAATGTTTGCGGGGTCTTGGTCCGCGAACTTGTGCTGTTTGTAGCCGGGTATGAATGCGAAGGCGTGGACATGCTTGTGAAGTTCTGACAGGAGGATTTCGTAGGTCGCCACCCGGAAACTGCCGAAGAGCGGCAGCGACTGCTGGTCTTCGGGTTCCAGGTCGTACAGGACTATGCGTGCGAAATCCGAGAGGATCACATAACGCGGCACATCCTCCTGGCGTCCTTCCCCAACTAAATCCTGGATGTAACGGAAAGCCTGCGATTCGGCTTTGCCCAAGTCCCCGCCGCGGCTCTTATGTTCCACCAGCAACTTGCCGCGCCAGAAAAGATCAATGAAGCCGTACTTGCCGGAAATGCCCTTGACGGGTTCCTCAAAGCTCGCGACCGTCCGGCGTGCCAGACCAAAAACGTTGAAGAAGCCGTCCCAGAAGGACTTGGCTTCGGCCCGTTCGCGGGTTTCGCCCTCCCATTCCTTCGCGAAAGCAATGGCGCGTTGCCGTATCTCATTCCATCCAAGTGGCATGGCCTCAATCTAACAAGGAAAGGCAGAATTGCCCAATGCAAATCCGCCCTGAGGAAGTACAGGTGAACTGGGGACAGTCAGCATGAGGCCCGGCTTCATGCTGACTGTCCCGGGTTTTCCGCATTGCAGAATGGAAAATGAAGAATGTCAAGCTCGTTTGCCATGACTCCATTCCGGTCAAGCCTTCTGCCCCGTGAGTTCTTCCAGGAACTGCCGCGCTTTCTTCGCTTCGGCCGTGATCTGCGCGGCATTGGCGCCGCGCGCGAGGCATTCGACAACCAGCGGGCCGGCGGTAAATCCGCCCTTCTTCAAACGCGCCAGCACCTCGCGGAAATTGACTCGGCCCGTGCCGGGAGTCACCGCCACTTCCTTGGGCGGCAGGAAATCCTTGACGCTCATGCCCGCCACCAGGCCGTCAACGGCAGGGGCATCCTCCACGGGGTCGAGTTTGCCCTCTGAGTAGTAAAAGATGTTGCCGGGATCGTACCAGATGCGGAAGCTCTTGTGTCCGACCAGCTCAATGATTTTGCGGCACTGTGCGCCGGTGGCGTTTTGCCCGCCATGCGGCTTGACGCTCAACCCAACGCCCTTGGCCGCGGCATAAGCGCAGCACTCGGCGACCACTTTGTAGTAGGACTGGAACAGCTTTTCGTCGGCGGTCCCGCCCAGCATCAAGTTCGGGCAGCCGCAGGCCACACAATGATCCACCAGCTTCTTCAGCCCGGCGCTGCCGGCCTCGATGGATTTTGCCACCGGGAAATCGCCGCCGTAGATGGAGAGCGTCTTGAGGCCGCGCTTCTGCACCTCCTGGGCAACGGCCGCCACGTCTTCGGGCGTGGACTCCACATGGACAACCACCGCCGGCTTGCCCTTGGCCGTCATCAGCCCCGCAAACTTGAACCCGGCCTCGGCCATGCCATCCAGCGCGACCGTGTACTCATATTGGTCCCAGGGGCGCGTGTAGCAGCCGAGTTGATAAGCGGGAGCATCGGCGGCCACGCCCGCCGACGGGCTGGCCAAGCCCGCCGCCAGCACTGTGGAACCGGCCCGAAGGAAATCGCGTCGCGTCATCTGCCTTGCCTCCTTAGCCTCCATTGTTCACCACAGAGACACAGAGAAAGGATTTTGGTAAAGCCTAAATGATGCCGTTCTCCGTGTCCCCGTGTCTCTTTTTCTCTGTGTCTCTGTGCCTCTGTGGTGGATTCTCCGTGTCAGGCGGTCGTGATCCTGCGCTGCTCAGGATCGTACAGCGTCTTGCGGCCGGTCTCGTACGACAGCATCGCCATGATGATGGCCACAGCATGCTGGAAGCCGGCTTCAATCGGCGCGTTCGGCTGCTGGCCTGTGCGCAGGCACTGCAGCCAGTTCAGGAAATGGTCCGGGCCGTCAATCGGCTTGACCTGGTTATCGCCGCGGATCGGTCCTTTCTGGCGGTTCGGCGCGCCGCGGGCGTGGTAGGTGGGCGCGCTCCAATTCTCGAAGTCGAGCACGCCCTGGTCGCCGAAGAGCTTGCGCGAGTTGCCGAAGCCGTTGCCGAGGTTGTTGGAACTGCTGACCAGGAAACCCTCCGGATACGTCCAGGTGGCCTGCACGCAATCCGGCGCGGTGAACTCGTGCTCGTCCTTCCAGGTGTAGGTGCCGCCCAGACAGACGCACGCGGTGGGATGCTTCGCGCCCGTGATGAAGTGGACGAGATCAATGAAGTGGCTGCCGAAACCGGCGATCGGCCCCTTGGAGAAATCGTAGTAGCCGTACCAGCCCGAATACAGGTCCGCACGGAAAGGCCGGGGCGGCGCGTTCATCAGGAACTCCTTCCAATCCACGTCCTCCTGGCGGACGTCCTTGAGATAGTGATACCAATACGGCTGCTCGCCATTGCGGCACTCCTCGATGCGCGAGACCTTGCCGAACGCGCCCGTTTTGAAGAGCTCGCGCGCGCCCACCATGCTCGGCAGGCTGCGAATCTGCGTGCCCACCTGGACAATCGCGCCGGACTCGCGGACGGCAGCGCAAGCCTGGTTCAGCGCGTCCATGTCGCGCGCCATCGGTTTCTCCACGTAGATGTGTTTCCCCGCGCGTGCGGCGGCCTCCAGATGGGTGGTGTGCTGATGATCGCACGAGGCGATCATGACGGCATCCAGTTCCTTGAGCTGCAAGAGGTCCCGGTATGAAACGAACTGGCTGGCGTCGCGGCCAAACCACTCCTTGACCTTGGCGTTGGCAGCTTCGCGGGCCAGCCGCCAGGGATCGCAGACCGCGACGATTTCGAAGTTCGTCTCCTTGACGTGCTTGTAGATGCCCTCCATGTGCGCGTGCACGCCGCGGTCGCCGCAGCCAATGATGCCGATGCGGATGCGGTCGTTGGCGCCGATAGCGCGCGCATGTTCGGCGGCGGACAGCGGCCTGTGGGAAACAAGGGCAGCGCCGGCCGCCAGCCCCGCGGCGGTCTTCAGGAAACCGCGCCGCGGCGTCCGCGCTGCGCTGGAAAGTGGATTCGAGTCTTTCATTTTGGAAGCCCCCTATGGCACCGCGCTTAGCGGTCCGTTCATTATGTGTCTACCCCGCCGGCTGCGGCTGCGCGTTGAGTTTGTAGACGCCCGCGTCGTTCGAGTTTTCCTCGATGTCGCAGTATATGAAACAGGAGCAGAGCTGTGCCGGCGGATCTGACCGTTGCACCAACCGCCTTGTGCGGAGAGAATGATGAACGTCGAGGTTGGATACTAACGAGTGCGGCATGCTCCAACGGATGATACAAGCGGCGCTGGTTCTGACGATCGCGGCGGCGCTGCAGGCGCCGGCGGCCGAGGTTACGGTGTCATTGGTCACCGGTCCGCAGGGGCAGGCGGTGCCGCTCGCCGAGAAGCAAGCCCTGTGGAAGTCGCCGTTCGGCGGGTGGGTCGTCACCGCCTGGCCTTTTGCCCTGCGCGTAGATGACAAGCCGATCCTTGAATTCCGCACCGCCGCCGAGAGGCTGCTCAATCCTCCGGCCGCGGACAACCTGACGCCCAAAGCGGAGAAGCTCGACGAGTCCTTGGCCAATCTGGACGAACCGGCGAAGACGAAGCCCGCGGATTCGCGGCTCTTTCGTCTCGACAGGCCGTCTTCGGCCGGTCTGGGCCTGGCAGAGGGCCAGCATACCCTGCACCCGTTCGACATGCTGTTCACTGTGGGCGCCGGCGGCGCGCTCTCGACGCAGGACCCCCGGTTGCGCGTGAACCGGGAGGCCCGCCGCATCGAGGTCGTCTGTCATCCGGTGACGGTGAAGACCCTGGCTGGAGACCGCTCCGTCCCCGGTCCATTGCGGCTCGCCTGCCAATCCGCCGCGCTGCTGGAGGGGCTGGAAATACTGCTGGCGGAATTCGAGAGCAAAGCGCCACCCTTGTTGGGCAAACCTGGTGACAAGACTTTCCAGCGCCTCACCCTGTATCTGCCGGCTTCCCTGCCGGGGAAGCCCTACGAGGTCAACGGCATCCATTTCGATGTAGATGCCGAGGGCCGCATTGCTTTGGCAGAAGATGCCCGAGCGCGGGCGCGCTGTCCTGAGGGCCGCGCCATCCACCTGTTGCAGGCTGTCCCGGAACCGGGCGCAGCGCAATTGCTGGGCGTGCGCTGGTTTGGCGGCAGCGCTGCCGTAACGCCTGCAGCCGATACGCAGATCGTCACCGGCGGAGCGCCCTCAGGATCGGCTTATCTGACGGTCCCGGCGGCCGGCGCACGCACGGTGAATCTGGGAGGGCTGACGGTTCGGCTGCCCGCGGCCGAGGCGCGCTGGCCGCACGGGTTGCTCGTCTGGGATGTGGCGGGAAAGGCCTGTTGGATGGTGGAGACGCCCACGCTGACCGTGCGCCCCGGCGCCGAGTACCTGTGCCGCATCACGCCGCTCACGGCCGGCATCCCAGAGTTGCCGGCGGAGCTGCCGGTGCGGCTCGCGGCCGCCCTCCCCCAGCCCCCCTCCCCGCCGCGGGAGGGGGTAGGGGGAGGGGCGGCGGGCGGCGAGATGAAACTGGCCGCGCGCGGGGAAAACCTCTATGGCGGCGTCCTGCCGGCAGTCCCCGGGCTGTGGCGGCTCCACGCCGGTGCCGGCTCGCGGCTGGCGGGACAGGTGCTGGGGCTCGCGCTAATTACCGTGAACGAACCGGCGGCCGCGGTCTCGCTCTACACCTTCCGCAATCGCGGACTCTTCCGCCGGGGCGATCCGTTGGATCTGTTGTGGACTCTGAAACCCGGAGCCGGACAACCGCCAGCCGAACTGCCCGTGGTGCTGCGCGGCATGGGGCTTGAAGCGCCGCTCGGCCGGATTGCGCCAGCCCAAGGGGACGGCAAAGCATTGGCGAGCGGTTGCCTGAAACTCGACACCGCCGTTCTCGCGCCGGGGACTTACGAAGCCGGCGTGCGCGCCGAGGGGGTGGTGAGTTATCCGCTGCGCTTCCGCATCTGCCAGCGCGAGCAGTTGAGCGACTACGAGATCTACTCCTACGTCTTCGACGAAGCCAAG
Organism: Planctomycetota bacterium; assembly: GCA_050010835.1. Taxonomy (GTDB): domain Bacteria; phylum Planctomycetota; class SZUA-567; order H5-PLA8; family H5-PLA8; genus JAPLOD01. The sequence goes on along the minus strand of JBEKKG010000053.1, from coordinate 961 downwards.
CCGGCGGGCGGAACGCCGGTGAACGCCTTTTATGGCGGGCTCAATCTGGCCAATGAGCCGGGTCTGGCTCCGTTCCGTGCGGATGTCGAGGCGGCGTTGGATCCGGCCTTCGCCGCATACGTGAGCGCCGCGTCAGGCCCCGTCATCGAGAAATGTCTGCAACCGCTTGCGGAAGAATCGGCCTTGATGGCCCTGGCAAGCTTGGGCGCGCGGGCCGTGCCGAGCATCCCCTCCCTGCTGCACCACGAGGAATGGAACCCCAAGCATACCCTGCCCGAGGAGTTGGCCAGCCTGAGGCGGCGGCTGGCCCTGTTCGTCCAGCCGCGTGCCGACGTCGCCGGCTTCGGCGGCGTCGCCCTGAACTGGTACGCCACCCTGGGCGGTTACTGGGAGGAATCTCCGGCTCTCGACGGGCACCAAGCGCGCCGCAACGCCGAAGCGGAGAAATGGATCGCGGCCCGCGTCGAGGAACGCGCGGCCCAGGCTCAGGCCGGCGGAGGCGACGCCAAGCGCCTGGAGGCGGTCCGCGCCCAGGCAGGCGTTGAGTTTCGCAGTTCGGTTCTGCCCAACGCCTATGCACAATACCTGGCCGACGCGCGCGTCATCCTTCCCGAGTTGACCGCTCACACTGGCATCCCGAGCTTCTGGCTCGGCAACGCCCAATCCTACCCGCCGCGTGCATACTCGTCCCTGACCCAGCGCGATGCGGTGGACTACACCGACTATGGCATCTCACCCTGGGGCAACTTTCGCGCGCCCGCGTTCCTGGCTATGGGCAATCCGCAGGGCCAGAAGACCTACTGCAGCTACATGACCAGCGGACGCCACTCGCGGATCGTGACGAGCTTCGGCGCCGCCGGACGCGGCCTGGGCGGCCTCGCCTTGAAGCTGGACGACCTCTATGCCGGCGGCGAGGACGGGGCGCTGCTGCGCATCTTCGAGCGCTTCGGCTCGTATTTCA
>JBEKKG010000052.1:0-19001 GCA_050010835.1 Planctomycetota bacterium | reverse complement strand
ACTCGCTCTCGGCCCTCTACACGCTCTGTGACGGCCATACGCTCGCCGGCGTTGAAGACATTGGCAAGGAAGGCGCGTGTGAAGCTTCCGGCGGCAAGACAGAACTTGGCCACATCGCCAAGTATCACTGCTTGTACTGCACCAGCCCCAACGGCTTCCTCAGCGGCGCGGATACCGGGCGCTCCCTGGAGGAGGAATCCCACTGCTTCAACCCCAAGGGGCTGAAGTACCGCTACTACTTCTACGATTGGGACTTCGGCCACCGCTACATCCTGAACCTCAAGGATGACGAAGTCTACACGCGGCACTACAAGAGCCTTGGCGCGGAAAAGGAGTTCTATGTGCCGAACCACGGCAAGGACCCGGAAATTGCCAACCCGCGCTACCGCATCCGCGGGAACGGCGTCTGGCAGTTCAAGCCGGCGCTCACAGCAGCCCAGTTTCCCAAGGCGGTCCACAGCGCCGTGAACATGGCCGCCGGCGAAGACGGCGGCCTGCGCCCGCAGCAGGCCGGGGAGCCCGCGGAGGTGACCTTCAAGATTCAGTCGTCCAACGTCATCACCAGCCAGAAGATCCGGGCCAATGTCGTCCGCAAGGACCTGGGCGACAACGCTCTGTTCCAGATCAGCACCTGCAACGGCTTGCGCTGGACCGAACTCTGGAGGGCCAACAGCCTTGGCGATCTGCCTGTGAAGCTCGACATTTACGGGGACGTGAACGGCGCCTATGAGGTGCTCATCAAAGTGTCCTTGTTCGCCAAGGCCGCGCCGGCCAACGCGCTGCTCAAGGACATCACGGTTGAGACCACCACCATGCTCAACAGCAAGACCCAGCCGCGGCTCAACCTGGGCGCCAACACAGTCTACGTGGGCGCGGGCGAACAGACCGAGTCCATCGTCTTCTGGCCGGAGTTGCAGGGCCTCTGGTACAAGCAGACGATCGCGGAGGAGCAGAACGTTGCCAGTGTCAAGGCGCACCAGGGCTATCTGGGGGCCGTCTATCCGGCCAAGGCCAACGAGGACGCCTGGCTGGTTTATCGCCTCGACGCGCCGTCCGATATCGTGGGCTTGACCTACGGCGGCCGCTTCTACAACCGGGCGCCCAAGAGCCACATTGACCTCTTCCATTCCTGCGATGGCGGCAAGACCTGGCTCAAGACCTGGACCTTGACTGACGTCAAGCCGCCCTGGGATGTGATTCACTACGAAACCGTGCCCATTCCCCTCGGCACTCGTTCCGTCCTCGTCAAGTATCTCATGAACACGACGGAGCCCCAACCAACCGGCTGCAGCATCTACGCGCTGCGGATGGAGGCCAACTACGCGCCCGTGGACACGGCTTTCAAGCCGCTGGAAGTGACGTTCAACTGGTCGGAACCGCAGAAGGACCGTACGCTCGTCCAGCGCAGCCATACGCAACTCATCGAGAAGCTGCCGTGCCGGTACAGCATCCACGTCGGCGGCGCAGACCATCCCGTGATGAATTCCCTGGCCGTGAATCTCAAAGGCGCGCGCGGCGCGCTGCAGTACGGCTATTCCGACGGCAAGGATGCCGGCGGCGAGAAATTCGCCGGACGCTGGATCACTCTGGGCAAGAACCTCGCCGTGGGCAAGAGCTATACCTTGTCGCATCCGTCACAGAACAACTGGGGCGCCGGCGACCCCGACGGCAAAAAGCTGACCGACGGCGTCGCCGGACCGCCTTATGCCGGCGGCACGTCGTACAGGTCCGGCGCGATCTGGGAAGCGAAATCCAATCCCGTCATCACGCTCGATCTGGGCGCGCCGGCGGCCTGCGCGAGCTTCGGCATGAATGTCCACGGGTACCCCTGGTACGACGCGCTGAAGGGCGAAGTACAGGACAAAATCGAGGTGCTCGTTTCCGGCGACGGCAAGACGTTCGACTCTGCCGGTTTCCTGCACACCGACTGGCGCTGGAAAGAGTTGCCCGCCAATTACTTATGGCCCGACGAAGAGACCATCACGGGCGCAACGTTCCGCCTGCTTCCGCCCGCGCCCGTCACCACGCGCTTTGTCCAGTACAAGGTCACCAGCCCGCGCCGAACCCCGAACCCCGAACCCCGCTCTCCAGGAATTCCGTGAACAACTGCACGTCTCGCGTCAGACCCGGAAAGGTGGCGATGTCTTTGCCTTCGGGCCCTACGATGGCGTAGAAAGGCAGCGCCGTGGTCTGGTAGCGTTCCTGTAGCAGCGCCTGGTTCCTGTGGCTGCGCGCCGTCTCCTCCGCGTTGCTGCGGCCATCGGTATACAGGCGCACGCGCACGAATTCCTTCAGCAGCGCGGCGACCTCCGGCAGCGGGAACATCTTGGTCTCCATCCAGCGGCAGTTGGTGCAGGTGTAGCCGGAGAAGTCCACGAGCAGCGGCTTGGCGGAGTGCTTGGCCTCAGCCAGGCCTGAGTCCCAATCCTCAAGCCAGCTCAGTTCCACGCCTGCTTGCTGGCCAGGGTACGGTCGGGGCGGAACATAGGCTTCCAGTTCGCCCAGGGCCTGGCCGAACAGCCCGGTGCTCAGCCAGATGCCCAGCGCCAGAAAGCCGGCGGCCAGGAGCACGCGGCAGGCGCTCGTGTGCTCCACCGCAGTCTCGTGCGGAAGCCGGAGGCGACCGAGGATGTAGATCGCCGTCAGCAGGGCCAAGGCGATCCACACGCTGACGAAGACCTCGCGCTTCAGGATGCCCCAGTGCCAGACCAGGTCCGCGTTGCTGAGAAACTTCATGGCGGCGGCCAGTTCGAGGAAGCCCATGACCACTTTCACTGAATTCAGCCAGCCGCCGGCTTTCGGCAGCGCCTTCAGCAAGGCTGGGCAGAGTGCCAGCACGAAGAACGGCGCGGAGAACGCGGCTGCAAAGCCGCACATGCCTGCCAGAGGCCACGTCCATTCGCCCTGCGTGGCCGAGAACAGGGACGTGCCCACAAACGGGACAGTGCACGTGAATGACGTCAGCGAGAAGACCAGGCCCATCAGCAGCACCGGAACTACGCCTTCGCCCTGCCGCGCGGCAACATTCAGCCGGTTGAAAATGAAGCCCGGGAGTTGCAGCTCAAAGGCGCCCAACAGGTTCAGCGCGAAGGCCGTGAAGACCGCCGCAACGAGGAGATTCACCCAGGGGTTCGCCGCGAAGTCGGTGATCCCAGTGGCCCCCAGGAGCAGGGTGAACAGGAATCCCAGTGCGGTGAAGGCGGCGATTATCCCGAGCGCGTACAGGGCGGCGTCGCGGAGCGCGCGCCTGCGCGAAACATGCTTGCGCTTGATAAAGAAGCTGACCGTTATCGGGATCATGGGGAAGACACAGGGCGTCAGCAGCGCCGCCGCGCCCATGCCTGTTGAAAACCCCAGGTATGCCAGCAACCCTCTTTGCCGTGCGCCTTCGATCTCCTGGCGCGTCCCGAACCAAGCCGCGCCTGTCAGCTTCTCCGGCACTGGCGGCTGGGTCCTAGCGGCCACGGCTTCGGTCACCTTGAGCGTGAAGCCGGCGGTCTTGCCCAGGAACGGGACGCAAGCCGACTCGCTGCACAACTGCGCGTCAATCGCCAGCGTCACCTTGTATTCGCCGGGCGGCGCTGAGCGCGCGACTTGCAGGGGCACGGTAAATGCCGCGGTCTTCTCGAAAATCTCGACGTCGAAGCCCTCCAGCTTGAGCGTCTCAGGTTTCGGATACGTAATCCCGCCATTGATCTTGACCAAGCTCTCCGGCGCGGCTGTGATCTTTGTCGGGAAAACAGGCGGGCCTTTTTCGCCGTACTCTTTGGTGGAATAGGTGTGCCAGCCCGTGGGGAACTTTCCGGCGAGGATTACTTTGATCGTTTGCCCGCGCGCCGCGGTGGCCGTGGAGTCCTGCAAAGCCCATTCGATGTTGGCTTTCTCGGCGCCCCAGGCGGCGCTTGCGGCCAGCAGCCAGAACATGAAACCGCGGATAAATGCTGAAGATTCCCTGCCTGTGGCCTCCTGCCGATTACTCTTTCTATCTGCGTTCATCTGCGGTTCCAACCTGCGCTGCGTTCGTCTGTGGCTCCTGCGCCCACCGGGCCGCACACAGGGCCACAGCGAAAAAGAAGGCGAAGCTGCCGCCCACGCCGCGAATCGCTGGATTGCCGAACAGGCTCAACACCAGCGCTCCGCAGCCTGCGCCCAACGCTGCCAGAGCCAACAGCGCTCCGATCTCTCTCCGCGTGTCCGGCCCAGAGGGCGGGGCGGGTGAGGCCAGCCGCGCAAAGGCCCCTTGCGCTGCAGCAATCCAGCTCGCCAGCAGGAACAGCACGGCCAGCAGCCCGGGCACACCCAGTTCCACGGCCACGGTCTCCAGGAGGCCGAAGCTGAATTTCTCGTGGGCCTCCATGTCAAAAACCGTTTCATCGTCTGTGCGCTCGCCCGGCCTTACATAAGGATAGGGCGGCTCATGCTCATAAAACTGGTTGATGCGCTCCTGGTAACGGCCTGCGCCCACGCCCTTCAACCAATACGGCGCGCCCTCCTGGTTTTGGCCGTTGCTCGGCGCCGCCAGCAGGTCCAGCACCGCTTGATGACGCCGCAGCCCTGCGGTGGGCTTCATCTCGTCCTTATGTTCCGCGAAAAAAGCCAGGCCGCGAAACAACACTTTCGGGTTGTGCCGAGGCAACCGCGGCAAGACCACCACGACCAGCGCCAAGAGAATGCCCAAAACCGCTACTCCCGTCAGCGTGCAACGGGAAAGCGCGAAGGCGGCGGCTACGGCAATTATCCCCGCGCACGCGCCCACGAAGCCTCCTGCCGCCAGTGTCACGCACAGCGCCAACAGCGCCACGGCCCCCCCGGCCCAACGCACGGCGGCGTCCTTGTCGAGCAGCGCGAAAGCCCCGGCCGCGGGCACGAGCAGCGCCGCCTGCGCCCCGAACACGTCGCGGTAATCGTACCAGCCCGCTACGCGGTAATTGGACACGCCTTGCAGATCGCGCTCGGGCAAGTACGGATCATAGGGCAGGCCCTCCCGTCCTACGTACTGGTACAGCGCCCACAGTACGCAGACGCCGAAACTGCCCAACAGAATCAGCGCCAGCCGTCTGTATTCAGCCGCCTCGTCTGCCAGGTTCTGAAAAACCCACACCGCGGCCAAGCCGAACAAGAAGGGATTCAACGCCCCATGCGCCCAGGTCTTGAGCGCCGCCAGAGCGGGAGGATCGTAGGACCAGAGCAGCGACAATGCCGCCACGCCGGCCCACAAAATTCCAGGCACGGGCGGAATCCCGAAACGTGCCCACGAGCGCCTCATTATGAGGTCCATGACCATCAATACCGCCAATATGGGGAGCAGAAGATCCAGCGGCGAGAAGTAAGGCGCTTCCTTGGCCGGGGACAATTTCCAACTGAGCGGCATGAGCGCCATGGTGGCGTATGCCAGGTAGCGGCGCCAGACAGGAGGGAGTGATCCCGGATTTCCGTTTGTCATAGCAGCACCATACCAAGCGCCAAGCGGAAGGTGAAGTTACAAATCGGACGCCATGCGGATCGTTCTTCGCTGTCCTCCAGTCACTAATCTAGCCGATACACTATTAGTGGTCAACCTGTTTGGCTTGGGGCCTTCGATGCTTTTCGACGCCGAGATCGCAACTTTCCTTGAACACGTCGCCATCGAGCGCGGACTGTCGCCGCACACCGTCGCTGCTTATCAGCGCGACCTGGCCCGCTTCGTGGAACACTGCCAAGCCCAGCAGATTGCCCGCTGCCAGGAAATCAACATGGACGTGGTTGCCGGGTTTGCCGGCTTCCTGATGTCGCAACACGAATACAAGTCCTCTTCAGCCGCCCGTGCGCTGGCTGCTGTACGGACGTTCCTGCGTTTCCTGGTCGGCGAGGGAGTCCTCCATTCGGACCCCGGCGCAAACGTCGAGCGGCCCAAGCAGTGGCGCCGCCTGCCCAACGTCCTTTCACAACAGGACGCCGACACCCTGACACGCGCACCCTCAGCTCAACTCCATGCCGCGCGTACTCAACTGCCAGACGGCCAGGGCTACAGGCCCCGACGCCAGCGCGCCCTCTGCATCCGTGACAGCGCTATCCTCGAACTGCTCTACGCCACCGGCATGCGGGTCAGCGAGTTGTGTACCATGCCGCTGGACGGCCTGAACTTTGAACTGGGCATTGTGCGCGTCACGGGCAAAGGCAGCAAGACGCGCCTGATCCCAGTGGGCAGGCCCGCCCTGAGCGCATTGCGCAGGTATCTCGTGCTCGTGCGCCCCAAGTTGGACGGCAGCGGCGCCGGCGGGAGGTTCTTTCTAAGCCGCACGGGCAAGCCGCTCGCGCGCGAGGACGTGTGGGCCTTGGTCAAGAAACACGGCCGCCACGCGGGTTTGGCCGGCAAGTACAGCCCGCATACCTTGCGCCATTCGTTTGCCACCCATCTTCTGGAAGGCGGCGCCAATCTCCGCGCTGTCCAGGAGATGTTGGGGCATGCGGATATCGCCACCACTGAAATCTACACGCACGTGGATGCCAAGCGCCTGTTGAAGGTCCATAAACAATACCACCCGCGCGGATGAAACTTCTATGGCCGCGTCAACTGCAGCGTCATGTTGTTGCCTTTGCTGGGAGAGATATTCACCACCGCCACCTTCCTGTACTGTAGCGTCTCCCCGGCCTTGGTGTCGAAACGCACGATGACGAGCACACTGCCCACGCGCTTCTCTTGCAGTTCGTCCGGCTGCAAGGCCGTGCCGTCCGCATGCTTGAACAGATTCACAACCGCATTCCCCAAGGCGGCATACATGTCCAGCGTGTCCGCAGTAAGCTCGCGTGTCATTTCGTAAGTGCATCCGAAACTGAGGGTATAGGTATTGGGCGCCGTGCCCGGTGTCTTTAAGGGCCTGATGCTGAAGCGCGCGAAGCCATTAGAAACACTGCTGCGGCTGTCGAGCCACGCGGAGACCTCCCCGCCAGTGGCTGTGCCATTCGCGTCCACGGCCGCGTTCTGAACGAAGCCCGGGGGCTGAGGGTCCACCAGTGTGCCGCTGTTGGGATTGACAAAACCCGCAACGAGCACCGCTCCCGCGAGAACTGTGTTTTCGGGCAGCACGATCTCGCCGGTCAAGTTCATGGCCCCCGTGCTGGTCTTGCCGCGGCTCGCCTTCAAGGACAGCGAGCGCAACACCAGGTCGGCGCCTTCGCCCACGATGATGACCGCGCTGTCGCTGCTTGCGCCACCCTGGTCGTCGCGCACCGTAAGCACGGCAATGTAGGTCCCGATGGCGGCGTAGGTATGGGAGGTTGTGGCCACGTTCAAGTCCGCGGGGAAAGCAAAGCTCGTGCTGTCGCCAAAATCAATGACGCGGTTCACCAATGTGCCGTTGGTGGCGGCTGAACCGGCCACCGAGAACGAAACCGTCAACGGCGGCAAGCCTTGGCTCGGCGAGGCACTGAGACGGGCCAGCGGCGGCGTGGTAACGTAGGTGAAGGCCCCGGACAGCGTCAACGGGGCTGAGGCGGCTATTCCCGTACCCGTGACCGTGACATCCACGACCCCTTGCGCATGCGCCGGGGTGAGCGCCGTGATGGTCGTGCCGCCCGTGACGCTGACGTTGCTCGCCGCCACTCCGCCCAAGAAAACAGCGGCGTCCGGCGGCAAGCTTACACCGGTGATCTTGATCTGTGTGCCTCCCAGGATGGTCCCGCTGGCAGGCCGGATGTTTGTCAGCCCGGGCTGCTGCGGGCTGAAGACGAAAATCTGGCTGCTGCTGCCAGTCACGGAGAGCAGATAGATGGCCGCTGTGGACTGGTCCACCGTAATTCCCAACTCGCCGCCCTTGGTGTAGGTGGGCAGGGCCGCATTGTTCTCCAGAATGAGCGCGCCGCTCGCGCTGCCGCCTAGAGGCAAAGCGATAATGCGATCGCGCGTGTCGGAGTTCTGCGCCGGATCGAGTGAAACCTGCGACAGCAGGTAGTTGCCGGTGGAGGCGTCATAAGCCACGAAGACGCTCGCATTGCCATTCCCCGCGTCGGCGTTTTTTACCGGCGCCGCCACCGCTGCGCCGCTGACCTGCCCTGCGGGAGTGACGGTATAAACATTCGCGGCCGAGGCCGTGGGGCCGTCAGTGCGATAGCCGATCCGGCTCTGGTCTATGATGCACACATCCACGATTGTCTGGGCGCTGGGGATGTCAATCGGCCGGCCGATTACTTGTTGGCCGGTTAGCGGGTTCTGCTGCGTGGTGGTGTTGAGCGTGCCATCCAGGTTTATAAGTGTGGCATTGATTGTGGTAAAAACATTGACTTGCCCGCTGGTGCGGTCGAGCATGTAGAAGAGTTGGTTCGTAGGGTTGTAGTCGCCGCGAGCTTGGGCATCAGTAGGCAGCGCCAGCAGCTTCTGGCCGAGCGGTGTCTGGACGAAGATCAGGTCGCTGTTGGCGGCCACCGTAAAAGTCGTCGCCAGGGCCACAACCTGGACGTTGTAGGAGCGGCCCTGGAAAGTCACGGTTGCCGCTTCCGCGGCTGCGCTCAGCAGCCACATGCCGCAGACCAAGGCACATAGGCCCACACCTCGCTGTCCGCGGCGGGATTCTCTGTTCCCGCTCCCCTTGCGAAAGGGGGCAGAGGGAGGGCTTTTTGCGAACGAATCACTCTTCAAACCTGGCATCTCCTGCTTTCTCGCTTCCTTAGAGTCTGCAGTATACAACAACAACTTAGTGCAGGATAAGTCAAGATCGGTTGCCCGTTTCCTGGGAACCAAAGATGAGCTTCAGCAGGAAATCTTTCACCTCCGTCGCCGCCATGCGCTCCGGCAGGCCCTCCCTGGTGGACGCGATCAGCACCGGCCCCGCGTCCGGGCTGGTAGGCAACCGCCCGTGGCTGCCCCGCACCAGTGAGGAATCGAAGGGGATAAAGTCCATCACCGTCACGCGAAAACCCAGTTTGCGCAACAGCAGCCGCGCCAGGATGCGCGGCACGACCAGGCGCGCCCGCGGATCCAGGAACAGCTCCAGCGGGTCGTACCCCGGTTTGCGGTGTATGTCCACCTCGCGCGCCCAGGGCGGGCATTTCCCGTCGTCCTCCCAATAGTAGTAGGTGAACCACTTGTCCGGCGCGCTGAGCGCCAACAGTTCGCCGGCCCGCGGATGGTCCACCCCCGCCTGGCGCAGGCCGTCCTGCTCCAGGACGCGCTCGATCCCCGGCGTCTGCTCCAGGAGGCGCCGCACCCCCTGCACGTCTTCCGCGTCTTTGACGTAGACGTGCGCCACTTGATGATCAGCGGCCGCAAAGGCCCGCGAGGCGCCGCAATCCAGCAGTTCCCATCCGGTTTGTGCCTGTGTTCTCAGGTATCCCGCCCGGCGCAGCACCCGGTTGATGTCCACCGCCCCGTCCACCTGGGTCATGCCATACTCGCTCAGGATCACTACATTCGATCCTCTGGCGCGGGCGGCCTCGGCCAGCCGGCCGGCGGCCTGGTCAACCGCCTCCAGGTCGTCTGCGATGCGCGGATCATCCGGGCCAAGGCGTTGCAGGTTGTAGTCAAGGTGCGGCAGGTAAACCAACGTGAGGGTCGGTGAGAAATGCCGCAGTACGTGCAAGGCGCATTTCTCAATCCACTGGCTGGACTCAATCCCCGCGTCCGGCCCCCAGAACTTGAAGAGCGGGAAGCGGCCGAGCGCCGCATCCAGTTCAGGGGCAAGCTGCGGCGGGTCGGTATAGGTCAGCGAAAGCAGCGAACCGTCCGCCGCGTGCGCCGGGCGCGGCGTCACGGCGACATCATTCCCGGAGTGCATGTTGAACCACCAGAAAAGCTGCGCGCTGGTGAAGTTCTTGTCGCGTTTCTTTCCCGCCTGCCAAATCTTCTCGCCTTGGACCAGCGCATTAGACTGCTCCCAGAAATGCACCCTGGCCAAATCGCGAAAGTACCAGCCGTTGGCCACCACGCCGTGTTCCCGCGGCAGCAGGCCGGTGAGAAAAGTGGACTGCACGGGACACGTCACCGCCGGCAGCACGGGCATTAGCGGGCACGAGCCTCCTTCGCCCGCCAGCGTGACCAGGTTTTTGGCCCGTTGCGGGAAGCGCGAGAGCAGCGCGCGCGTAAGCCCGGGAATGTCGAGGACCAGGAGTGGCGTCATCGTCGCTTCTTAGCTCACGCGCTCGATAAGCACGTCCTTCGTCACGAAGTTGATCTCCAGGCGATGCCGCCGCAGGAGATGCGTCCCGATCAGGATTTCCTGGCCAGGCACAAACGTGGCCACCGCAAACATCACTTCGCCGTCGAATGGGAGGTTAAGCCTGTATCTGTCCTCTTGAACTTGTTGGCCTCCGGCCAAAACCGATGTAATGCTGCCCCTCCTCTTAGCACCTAGCGGGCCAAGGAGCTCAAGAGGGATCTCCAGATCGCCGTTAAAACCGGTGTCAATCATTGCGCGCCAAGTTTTGCCGAGGAATCTCAGTGTAATGGTCGGCACACCAATGGCATTCACTGTGCCGCTTATCACCGGTGGCCCCCCTTTACCAAGTACCAGTCATAACCCACCCTGACGAAGTAAAGGAGCGCTTTGATGCCTTCAGCGTCAAGCTGGTCATCAATGTCTGTCGCCCATTCACCGAACCACACTCGCCCGGTGTCGGGATCAATTCCAGCCGTCTTTTCCTTCCAAGCAGAAACGTCATGGGTCTTCTGGTACTCGGCCCAGATCTTCTTGGCTTTCGCCGTGTCTTCAGCAGTCCATGTGTCAACTGGCATGGCTCAGCGCCTCCACCCACAAGTATAGCCTGTCTTCAGGCTCGCGCCCCAACCGAAAATCGAGATTCCCCAGGTGGTAGGACAGGCTTCCAGCCTGTCCGGACAGCCTGGAAGGCTGTCCTACATGCTCTGCAACTGTTCCCTGGCCCACTGCAATTCCTTCACGATGCCGGCGTCCACATTCACGGCGCCCCCCTGGCCCAAGACGGCTTGCGCGCCGGCGTTGCCCCGCTCGGCCAACCCCGCCAGGACGTTCCAGGTGTAGGTCTCGACGACGAGGTTGTTGGTCAGCCCTTCCTGGACCGCAAACCGCGCCGCGGGTCCAACGTTCTCACGTGTGGTTCCCAATCCGTTATGGGACCCGAGATCCACGCACAGCGGCGTATGGAAGTGGCAGCGCAGCTCCGAAAAATCGCTCAGCGTGCGTCCCTTCAGCCGGCGCGGATTCCACAGGTCAGGCAAGTCCGCGAAGCGCACCAAGGCGCCATCCCGCCCCCGCGCGGCGACCTGGTGCAGATACCGCGGCTCATCCAAGGCTTTCAATTGCCTGAGCCCTTCCGCGTTGGCGCCGGGCTCCTGCAGCGTCAACGCCGCCGCGAGATGCAGTCCGCTGATGGGGATGCCAGCCGCCGTGAGCTGCTGCATGGCCCACACCGGGTCTTCGAATTCGATGCTCTGGTGGCAGAGGTCCAGGTTTATCGTCAGGAAGCGCCGCACCAACTCCTCTGCCTGGGCGCGCGTCACCCCCAACTGGCGCGGATACTTCGCCGCCGCGTCCGCCAGGATCAGTTTGTAATACGCGATGAACTCGCCGCATGTTTCGCCGGTGGTGAGCGGTTCCGGTTCCAGCCCCAACTGCACGGTTCGTCCCGTCAGCTTTTCCAGGCGCGACAACTCCCGCACGCACTCCGTCAGAAAATGCGCGCATTGCGCCCGGACCTCTTCACTGTCGCCGTACTGCGCTTTGAAGACCCCCGTGGGCACGCTGAGCGCCGCGCGTGCGCGTGGCGGCGCCTGGCGCGCCAGGATGTGCGCCAGCACCTTGGCGATCTGCAAGCTGTAGAGGGCGCGCCCCCCGTCAGTCCACGGCGGGGAATAGACCTGCTCCTTTACGCGCGGCGCATGGAAATCGCGAATGGGGTAGGCGTTGATCGAAACCACGTCCAGGTCTAACTCGGCGAGCGTCTGCAGCAGCCGTTCACAGGCCGGCGCGGGCGGCGCCTTCAGCATCCCGTCGGAGAGCGCCGAGTTGCTGGGCAGCACCGGGTGGCCCAGCAGTTCTGCGGCCTGCTGCATGCCCAGGCGCAGGTTTGCGGCCGCCTTGCCCGGCCCGAAGGCCGTGCGGCAGACCGGCGCGACATGCTCTCTCAGGCAGGCCAGCAGTTCGTCCACTGTCTCCGCGGCATGGACATTGGCCGAATACGACAGGTAGGCCTCACGGCCCTGGCAATTCACACAGGTCATCAGTGCGTCCCTCGTCAGGCACTATTCCAGCTTAGGGCACTTTTTCCCGCCATGCAACTTGACATTATATCTGGGGCTTGACATAATCCTCGAAAGGAGCATGGGTTATCAGGGGGTGGCGAGCGACAGCGTTCAAAGGAGTCCGCAGTTGTGGCTTCGGTAACCGTGATATTCGCAGGCCAGGAACAGAAGAACCACGAGCTGGTTAAGCCCAGGATTGTGGTGGGCCGCGAAGCCAGTTGCGACATCCAGATAGACAATCTCGGCATCTCACGGAACCACTGTGCCTTCGTCAACAAAGGCGAGGCCTTCCTGGTCCAAGACCTCAATTCCTCGAACGGCACTTACGTCAACGGCCTTAAGATCACAGAACGCTTCCTCAACGACGGCGATGAAATCATCATCGGCAAGTATACCCTCAAGTTCAAAAACGAGGCCCACAGCGGCGAGCCGCCAAAGGAGGAAGGCCAAGCAGGACCTGAGATACCGGACAGTCTGAATACCTACGTGATGGAAGGGGGCGAGGTCAGGGCCCAAGTGGCCAAGTTGCGCGCCTCTCAGCAGAGCGGCGCACAGGCCACCCCAAGCACGCCGCCAGTAGGCGCGACAGCAAAGGACTACGCACAGGCTTTGGATCCAGGCCAGGCTGCCGCCAAGGCCATATCCGAGATGTCAAAACTTAAATCCCTTTTGGTCGCCCTGCTGGCCATTATCCTCGTCTTGCTTGTCTTTATCGTGCTGCTCTTGTTTGGCGTCATTCCCATAGGCGGTTTCGGAAAATAACTGAGCACGCAATCTGCCGCCGCTGCCCAGCCTCATTCCTCAAGCCTCATGCTGGGGCCGGCAGCCCGGAATAGCAGGGGCTGCCGGCGCCCCGCAAACTTCCTCCATCAGGCCTTTTTGCAGCAAGCCGCCTTCGCCGCTGGGGCAGCCTTGGGGGCCGCCTCGCACTTCTTTTCCGCCTTCTTCTCCTCAACGGGAGCCTTCTTCTTGCCACCACCGCAACCGCAAGCCATGCCTTCCTCCTTTCCTGGTGCGGCGCGCTCGCGCGCTGCCGCACAGCCATTACCGGGCCGCCATCCACGCCCGTAGTTTCAAACAGTCGCGCCCAAAGGCTTGTTGGATGGCGGCCTTCCCTCCCCAGAAACAACACTCCACGGAGCGGACTGCGCCCCTTTCTATGCCCTAACAGGCCCTGTGCGTCAAGAGCGTACTCAAGGAATTTGGAGGGCGCCTTGCACGGCCTGATAACCACAACTCCGCAGCCGCCGTAACCGTTCAGTCTCCGAGCCGCGCGCGTAAGCAAGCGGCCATGTCCGCTCCCTCACGGTCGCGGCTTGGATTGAACGGTCATCAGTCGTCAAGTCAAGAGGCGCCGGTCTTACTTGGGCTTCTGTGCCGGGACTGGCAGAGGAACGAGCAACTTTTGGGAGCGGAGTGCCACCAGCGAGCGTTGCGCCTCGCTGTTCCCGGGATCAACCTCCAAGGCGTGCACGTATGCCGCTTCGGCCTCCTCGAGGTGGCCCAGCCGCTGCAGCGCGCGGCCCCGCCCGCAGGACGCATCGGACAGCCGCGGGTCCATCTCCATGGCGCGGGTGAAATGGAACAGCGCCTCCTCATTTTTAAGCGCGGCCAGGGCGGCCAGGGCCAGGTGGTGATGCGCCACCGCGTCGCGCGGATTGGCCGCCACCGCCGTTTCGAACCGTACGCGCTCCGCCCGGTAGCGGCGGTAGGCCTCAAAGGCGAACCGCAGGGAGTGATACGCCGCCGCGTCCTGTGGCGCAGCCAGCGTGGCGTGGTCGAAGTATGCCACGGCTTCGTCTATATCGCCGTTGCGGAGCGCCAGCGAGCCGCGTTCCAGCCACAGCCGGGCATTCTCAGGGTGCGTCTGGCTGGCCTGCTCCAGAACCAAGCGCGCTTCGTTGCGGCGCCCCTCGGCTTCCAGCAACGACGCCCGCAGGCACGCGGCCTGGGCCACCACCGCACGGCGGACCTCGCCTCCGCCGTCCTTGAGCGGCGCGGCCGTCACCAGCGCTTCCCGCAGGAGCGCGTCCACAGCCACAAGCCCGGCCACAGGCCGCCGCGCCAGGCGTGCCCGCGCGACTTCCACCAGCGCCAGATCGAAGAGCGCTTGTGCCCGCGCGCCCGTGCTCGCGGCAGTGCGCTCCTGCCGTGCCGCCGCCTCCAACCGGCCCAGAGCCTGCTCCGCGGCAGAGGCGATCTCGTCGCAGGTGCCCAGCAGACCCGTGGCCTCGCGCAAGCGCCCCAAGAGGTCGTAGGCTTCCAGGCAGCGGGGGTTGACCTGCACAGCGTGCAAGTAGCGCCCCTCCGCGCCTTCCAGCAGGCCCGCGTTCTCCAACAACTCCCCATGATGGATGTGCAGACGGCTCTCATTGGGAAAACGCAGCACGGTCTCGGCAAGTTCGGCCAGCGCATCCTTCAATTCCGCCCCGGCGCTCAGGTTCAGCGCATAGGTGAAAGCAATGTTGATTCCGGCCGCGGTATTGCGCGCATCCATTTCCGCGGCCTGGCGAAACGCTTCCAGCGCCTCGGTATGCAGTCCCCGCAACAAGTATGCGCAGCCGAGCGTGTTCTGCGCTTCGGCCGATGAGACCTCCAGTTCCACCGCCCGCTTCAAGTACTCGATCCGTTCGTGGACCAGCCGGTTCTCGATGCGCGCCAGCTCCAGGTTCACCACCGCTTCGGGCGACGGGTCCCGCCCCGCCGCCTGTTCCAGGGCGATGGCGTGCTCATAAGCGGCGATCCCGTCCCGCATGCGGCCCATGTCGCAGAGCACGTTGCCCATGTTGTTGTAAAGCGTCGGGCGGTGCGGCGACAGGGCAATGGCCCGCTGGTAATGTTTCTCGGCCTGGCCCAGATCGCCGCGGCGGTAGTAGAGCGCGGCGATGCGGCCCAGCAGGGTCGGATCATCCGGGCTGCGCGCCAGTTCGCTGCGCAGTTCCGCGATGGCACGGTCGAGCGGGTGGATGTCCGCGTGCCGCAGGCCGGCGCCGGACTGTCTGGGGCGCGCGGCTTGCGCCGGACCTTGGCGCACGACCGTTGTGTGTCTGCTTCTATTTCCTTTGCCGGTACTGGTATTCCGCACGGTTTGCTCCCCCGGGTCGTTGTTCCGCTTGGCGGCCCGCCGGCCGCGCCGCCCGGGTACCGCGTTCTGGGGCGGCGCGTTCGGCCCCTCTCTCGCCAACGCGCGCTTATTCCCTTCGGCTGGATGTGGGGAGGAACTTGAAAAAAATTTTTCGTTCGAACGTGCCATGTTCAGATGCAGCCTGGCCCTTCAATGGTCAATATACACTATCTGTAGTGGGTTGGCGAAACCATTCGCTACTAGGGTATAATCTGGCCAGTCTTGCGGATTTTGTTGACCCGCGCGCCTGGCCGGCAGACGGACTGTCATTATATTAGGGCGGGTTGCCAACCCGCCCCACAGGGATTACACTGTATCGGGGGGATCATGCGCATGAGATGCTCGGTGTGTTCAGGGATTCTCGCCGTGGCAATTGCAGTGAAGCTGCTGGCGGCCGGCGAGGCCGAACGCGTGGGCGAGGCGGACCTCAAGCACGCGGACATTCTGGCTGAGGAAGGCGACCTGCAAGGGGCCGTCACGCTGTTCTTCAAGGTGCTCCGCCAAGCCGACGATAAAGACTTGCGCAACACCGCGCGCGATCATCTGGCTGCGCTGGGCCTGACCGGCCAGGAGATCTTTCAACTGGCCCCCGCTGCGCTCAAGCCTGAGGACTGGGACAAACTGCTCGGGCGTTTGACTGCCAATGTCGCGCAACAGCGCCGCAGAGGGTTGGACCTGGACTATGCCAAGGGCCTCCTGCAGGCCGCCGTGGTGCTGCGCATCCAGCCGGACGGAAACGTGAAGGTGGATCTCCAGCCCAAGGACCTGGCGCATGCGCTGGAGTTGCTCTTGCAGGTCGCGTTGACGGATACCGATACGGAAGAGGGGCGCGACGCCCAGGGCCGCCTCGAACATCTGGGCATCGTCGGCCCGCAAGTCGAGGTCGTGCGCAAGAGCATTGCCGAGGGCAAGCTTTCAGCCCCGATTCAGAATGAGCTCGTGTGCGGCGTGTGCCTGCAATTGCTTGAAAAATACAGGGAGTGGCTGGAGGAGCGTGAAGAACACGAGGACCAGGCCTTTCGCAAGCAGTTGGCCAGGCGCGTGGGCACCGCCATCTACAAGTACCTCGCCGCCCAGCACGCCCAGACAGCCACGTTCAAGCGTCCCTCGGATCATCTGGACTTCTGGCGCGATATCTCCGCGCCGCCTGTGCCCGGCGCAGACAAAACGTTCTGAAGCGCCTGTAGCGCAATCCTCTGGATTGCGACGCAACCCGGAGGGTTGCGCCACGAATTGGCAAGTGTCGCCTGCCACCTGCCTTTCCTATCTGCGTTCATTTGCGGTTCCAAAATGTTCCCTGAATTCCCTGCGGATCCTGTTCCGCCAGTAGAACCCCCACGCGATGCCGAGCGCACAGCAGCACAGGCCGGCCAATCCCCCCAGGGCGGCGGCAAGCCGCCAATGCTCGTTTGCCCATTCGCACAGAAACGCCATGCCGCAAACAAAGAAGAGGGCCAGACCGCCCAGAATGAGCACGCGCTGGACCCTGTCCGCCTTGGCGCGAAAGGAGGCGCGGTAATCGAAGACGGGGTTGCCCGTGGTTTTTTCGTCCGTCATGCACCCCTGCTTATCTTCCTCCCGCCGCGGATTTCAACCTCAAGAGTCAGTAAATGCGTGGCCCAGAGCGTACCGCGGGCGTCCCGCCCGCCTTCGTCCTCGCGCCCTGCCAGCCTGCCACGAGCGGGCGGGACGCCCGCGGTACATTTGCTGACATGCACCCCTCAAGAGGCCGCCCGACTTTCAGCACTTGAAGTTTTTGGGTTTTCTGTTTTCTTCGGATTTTGGGTTTCGCCTTTTTTTTGGGGGGGGGGGACAGGACATGGCAATCAAACGCTTGGAAGAGTTGCAGGTGGCCGGCAAACGGGTGCTCTGCCGCGTGGATTTCAACGTCAGCACCGACAAGAAGACCGGCGCGATCAAGGACGACACGCGCGTGGTTGCGGCGCTGCCGACCATCACGTACCTGACAGGCCAGGGCGCAAAAGTGGTGTTGTGCAGCCATTTTGGCCGGCCCGAGGGCCGCGACCCCAAACTTTCGCTCAAGCCTGTTGCGGAGCGCCTCGCCCAGTATCTTAAGAAACCCGTGGCCTTTGCCGCCGATTGCGTGGGCAGCGTGGCGGAGCAGGCCGTCGCGGCCCTGCAAAATGGCGGCGTGCTGTTGCTCGAAAATCTCCGCTACCACGAGGGTGAAGAAGCGGACGCGCCGGACTTCGTGGCCCAGCTCGCCAAGCTGGGCGATGTGTATGTGGACGATGCTTTTGGCTGCGTCCACCGCGCGCACGCTTCCGTCCACGGCGTGGCGGCGAAATTCGCCGCGCGCGCCCCGGGGTTCCTGCTGCGGAAGGAGATTGAGTACCTGAGCAAGGCGTTGTCGCAGCCGGACCACCCTTACGTGGTCGTGTTGGGCGGCGCCAAAGTTTCCGACAAGATCAAGGTCATCAGCAAAATGCTCGAAGTGTCGGACACCGTCCTGATCGGCGGGGCCATGGCCTACACCTTCCTGCTGGCGCAGGGCAAGCCCGCGGGGAAGTCGCTGGTCGAGCCGGACCACGTGGGCACAGCCAGGGACCTCCTGGCCAAGGCCAAGCAGCTTGGCAAGCAGTTCCTGCTGCCTCTCGATCACGTCGTGGCCGACAAGGTGGAGGCGAACTCCCCGCATCAGACCGTGGCCTGGGACCGGATCCCCGCGGACAAAGTGGCCGTGGACATTGGCCCCCAGACCGTGGCGGCTTACAGCGGGGAGGTGGCTAAGGCCAGGATGATCGTGTGGAACGGCCCCCTGGGTGTCTTCGAGATGGAACCCTTCAACGCCGGCACCTTCGCCATTGCCAGAGCTGTCGCGGCCAATTCCCAGGCGACGTCCATCGTCGGCGGCGGCGAATCCGTCAGCGCCGTGAAGAAGGCCAAGGTCGCCGACAAGATCACGCACGTTTCAACCGGCGGCGGCGCCAGCCTTGAGTTCCTCGAAGGCAAGATCTTGCCGGGAATCAAAGCACTGGAGTAGATTTTGGATTTCGTAACCGTTCACCCTCTCCCCTGTGGGGAGAGGGTGAACTGCGCCGCGCCTCACCTCGCCTTTTGCCGCTCGCCGCGGCGCTTGGCTTCCGGGCTGGGGTCCGATTCTGGGGCGGGAGCGTCGGGCAGAAGCGCCGACAGTTTGCGGTCCATCTGGCGCTGTTCGTCGGCCAAGAGCAGGTGGGCTTCGGTGACCCGCTCTTCAAGTTTGTCGCAGCGTTGCTCCAGCGTTGCCACGCGGTCGCTCAGCTTGACCGTGTGCTTGTCGGAAAACCCCCTCATTCGCAGCACCTCGCGGCGATGGTAGAGAAATATAGGCAGGCCGACCACGATGAGCAGCGACCCAATGACAAGGAGCGCTACCAGGAATATACCCATTGCGATTTCCATGTGCCGCTAACGCTCCGGAGCTTTGCGCGACAGGAGGAAACTTTCAATCCAGAACCTCAATCACAAATCCATTCTCCGCCTGTGCGGTTGCGGTTCAATCCAAAATCCACAATCTAAAATAGAAAATCCATTTGGCCGTCGCGCCGGGTGGGCGCCAGGCGTTGCTTGCCGCGCGGGCTGCGTTCTTTCAACCAGGCGCCGGCGCTCACCTGCGCCCCGCCGTCCGTGACCTTCTCCACCCGGTGCTCGGCCTCGCTTTCCAGCTCGCGCAAAATCTCGCGT